>SCPY01000139.1 GCA_004299495.1 bacterium
CCATGGACGCGCTTATTCAGGCGTTGACTGAGAAAAAGGCCCTGCAGTCGGAATCAACAGCTTCGCTTACGGAAATCACCAGAGAATTAGAGCAGGCAAAAAATAAGCTGCAGGAGGCAAAGGCAAGGATAATGGAATTTGCCTCTTCAGAAGCGGGCTTAAATAATCAAATCTTAGAGCTTACCAGCGAGCTGAACCAGGCCATTGCCCGTAAAAAAAGGCTGGAGATAGAAAAATTAAAGACCGGCGAAGAATTTAGAGCCATGCAAAATGACCTGGCATCCGCGCTAAGACAGGAAGAATCCGCTAAGGAAAGGTTTTCCTGCCTGGAGGGCGAGTTTAAAGAATTGAAAAGCCTCTATGACAGCCATACCCAAAAGAGCGATGACTTAAAAAAACGCCTTCAGGATATGGAGAATGAGAGATTGTCCCTGGAGTCGCAGAAAGAATTCTTGTGCAATCTCAGGCTTAAGTATGAGAACATCAGTGAGTCATCAAACGCGATGGTGCTTTTAGATTCTCTGGCTGATAGCAGGATAAGCGGGATGATTGTAAAAATAGACGAGGTCCAGGAGTTAACGGCAGGGCAGGGTGATTCCTTCGGCCAGATGCGTTTTAAGGCAAGGGGCGTGGCAAAACCAATCTCGCTTGACCCCCAGGAGATAATCAATAAGATTGAAAGCCTCTCTCAGGAAATTGCCAGTGATAAAGAGTTATTAAATAAGGAAAAAGAAATTGTTTCGGGGCTGGCTTTACGTATATCCGGCTCTGAGAAAATCCTGCGGGAAGCAGAGATAGAATACCACAACCTAAAAACCAAAAAAGACAATGTTCAAGCCAATCATAAGAGATTAGGCGATGAGCTTGAGCTTATCAGCATTGAGTCGGGAGAGATTTTAGCGGACCTTGAAATATTAGAAACAAAACAAAAATCCCTCCAGGATGAATTGGCGCAGGTAAAGCAGGGGTCCCAGGATAACCAGCAGGGAATAGAGCGCGCCCTTACGGCCATTGCCTCAAAAGAGAGTATCAGGGAAAAGGCGTTAGTTTCCTTAACCCAGCTTAACGTTGAGATTAGCGCGTATGAGGAAAAGTCTTCTGACGCGGGAAAGACCCTCAATATGTTTACCGAGGCGCATCTTAAGGATAAGGCTTTTGCCGAGTCGCTTGCTGATGAAGAAAACAGTTTACATAACCGCATAGCCGAATTAGAGGCTTCTTCTAAGCAGCTGGAGCAGGAAATTGAGGCTTCCCGCGAGCAAAAAGAGCTCAAAGAGCAGGAAGGAAGAGACATTTCCTCATTACTTACCCTTGCGGAAAATAAGCTTAAAGCCACTCAGGGCGAGCTGGACACGCGTAGAGAAGCCCTGGATAGTTGTAAGATAAAGATTCACGAATTGCAGATGCATTTGCAGGAGCTTAGCTTTCAACAGAGCTCTATTCTGGAAAGGATTCAGCAGGTATATAAAATGAATCCCGAGGAGTTGAAAAACGCCTTCAGCGCGGAATTAAACAAGGAAGAGGCGGAGCGGGAGATAGAGATTCTTAAGACAAAGATTGATTCCTACGGCCAGGTGAATTTAGTGGCCATTGAAGAGTTTGACGAGCTAAGGCAACGGCATGATTTCCTTACCACTCAGGCCGCTGACTTGCTGCGGTCAAAGGAGTCGCTTCAGGAGGCAATCCTGAAGATAAACCGAACTACTAAAAAGATGTTTCTGGAGACATTTGAAAAGCTGGCTGTAGAGTTTAAAAATTATTTTCGCCTGCTTTTTGGCGGCGGGGACGCCCAGCTCTTCTTGCTTGACGAGCAGGATGTTCTGGAAAGCGGGATAGAGATTGTCTGCAGGCCTCCGGGCAAGAAATTGCAGAATGTTTTGCTGCTTTCGGGAGGGGAAAAGTCAATGTCGGCTATCGCTCTCCTGTTTGCCATCTTTAAAGTGAAGCCTTCTCCGTTCTGCGTTCTGGATGAGATAGACGCGGCCCTGGATGAATCAAATGTGGATAGATTCAGTATGATGTTATTTGAGTTCACCTCCCAATCGCAGTTTATCGTGATTACGCATAATAAGAAGACTATCGCCCGAGCCAATATTATGTACGGTATCACCATGGAAAAGGCGGGAATCTCAAAGATTGTTTCCGTGAAATTAGCCGATAACGCGCGTAAGGAAATACCCGCGCAGGTAAAATCCGAAGAAGAGGGAGAAAAGGCCCTAAGCCCCGCCTAAGCCGCGATTTTATCCGCAGATGCGGTTTTTCCCCTGCCGTTTAGCGTCGTAAAGTGATTTGTCGGCGTGTTCCAGCAGTTTATCTTTCAGGGAGGCGTCATCCGGAAAGGTGGCTATGCCGAGGCTTAAGGTGAGCTTTTTATGAGGAAAGATTTCCGCGTTAAGGAAATGATATTTTTCAATTGCCTGCCTGATTCTTTCGGCAATGCTATATGCCTCTGTTTTGCTGGTATGTAAAAGCAGGATGGCGAACTCCTCTCCTCCGTAGCGGTAGAGCGAGTCCTGTTTTCTTGCCGAGACGCCCAATATCTTAGCCACCTCTCTGAGTATTTTATCCCCCTCCTGATGGCCAAGCGTGTCATTATAGATTTTGAAATTATCCAGGTCGGCCATAATAATACTTAAGTGCTGCTTGGTTTCTTTGGCGCAATTTAATTCTTCATTCAGCCGGTATTGAAAATATCCGTGGTTCCAGAGGCCGGTAAGTGAGTCGGTGTGGCTTTTTATAAGGGTTTGTTCGTAAAGCTGAGAGTTTTCTATGGCTAAACCCGCCTGGTTAGCAAACATACTCAGGATGCGCATGTCATCCCTGGTGATGGGTTTATGGGTGTAGGGGTTGTCCGCGAAGAGGACACCGATAATTTTATCTTTGGCCTTTAAGGGGATGGTAACAAATTCCTCAGGTTTTAGGGCCTCAATCAAGCGGTCCTGTGTTAAGGCCTGGCCGCTATCGGGCTTAATATGCAGAGGCATTCCGTCAGAGAGGGTCATTGCCAGGACTCCGCCTTCTTCATCCTTGAGCGGAACGCAGATGCTTTTTACAAAGCGGTTGAGTTGGCTTTTGCCGAGGGGCGTGGTGCTTTTATAGTTGCTGATGAGGTCATCGAGGGTCATTTTCTGGGCTTCTATGGATTTCCAGATTGCGTTTGCCTCTTCTCCGGTGTCAGGGCCGATGCCCATTTTTCCTTCAAGGGTAGAGTCTTTTTCGTTGACTAGAAAGAGCATTGCCCGGTTAAAGCCTAAGCCCGCGTGAGAGGTTACCGCGGTGAGGATAATGTATAATATCTCATCAAGATGCAGGGTGGTGCGCATGGCATTGGAGATTTCATAGAGCAGGTTTAATTCGTTGCGCGCTACCGTTAAGGCCTCTTGGGCCACGTGATGCTTTTTAATGTCTTCCATACGCTAAAATGTAGCATATAACCCGTTAAAAGTCAAGTTTACCCCGTTAGAGGCGCCATTATTTTCATATATTCTATAGCCCTAATGGGGCTTGACGCAGGCAGATTTATCGGTTATAATTAGTATTCCAATATTTAACGTAAAGCCGTATAACAGGGAGGAAAAGTCAATGTCTCAAGATAAAAAAGTACAGGCAGAATCAAAAACTGAGAATAGCGCTAACCGCCAGAAGGCCCTTGAGCTGGCCCTGGCGCAGATTGAAAAACAGTTTGGCAAGGGCTCAATTATGAAGCTCTCCGCGGATGTTAAGTTAGATGTCCCGGCGCTTCCCACGGGAGCGCTTTCTCTGGATTTGGCGCTCGGAATAGGGGGCCTGCCCAGAGGAAGGGTGATTGAGATATTCGGGCCCGAGTCTTCAGGTAAAACCACCCTTACCTTAAGCCTTATTGCCCAGACCCAGAAGACAGGCGGAGTGGCGGCTTTTATAGACGCTGAGCATGCCTTTGATTCCGCCTATGCCAAGAAAATCGGGGTTAATCTTGATGAATTGCTTATCTCTCAGCCGGACACCGGAGAGCAGGCCTTAGAGATTGCCGAGACCCTGGTGCGCTCAAACGCGGTGGACGCGGTAGTGGTAGATTCGGTAGCCGCGCTTACTCCGCGGGCGGAAATAGAAGGCGAGATGGGGGACGCGCACGTTGGCCTGCAGGCGCGGCTGATGTCCCAGGCGCTGAGGAAATTGACCTCAGCTATCAGCAAATCCAAGACCTGCGTTATTTTTATAAACCAGCTGCGCGAGAAAATCGGGATAATGTTCGGAAACCCCGAGACAACTCCCGGCGGGAGGGCGTTAAAATTCTATTCTTCGGTGCGCCTGGATTTAAGAAGGAAAGAGCAGATTAAGTCCGGAGAATCTGTCATCGGAAGCCGCGTGAGGGCCAGGGTGGTCAAGAATAAGGTGGCCGCGCCTTTTCGTGAAGCGGAATTTGACATACTTTTTGATGAGGGGATATCCCGTGCCGGCAGTATTTTGGATACGGCCTGCGATGCGGGAATAGTGCAGAAGTCAGGAGCGTGGTTTGCCTATAACAGTGAAAAGATGGGCCAGGGCAGAGAGCAGGCAATACAATTTCTTAAGTCTCAAGGGAAGCTATTGAAGGAATTAGAAGACAAGGTTCGCGCCCAGGCATTGGGTAAGAAATAACGGAGGTTGCTAAAAGATGCGCGGGAGAAATAAATTCCTTTTAGTTGGAATGGGTGTGTCAATAGGGTTAGTTATCGGGCTGGTGGTAGCGGCAAGGTTAGACATTGCAAGCCGTAGTATAGCGGTAGATGGCCCGGTGGAGATCCCCAAAGGCAATTTTGAGGATGCTATAGAAAAGGTGGCAAGCGCGGCGGGAAAGGCCGTAGTTTCCATCAGCACCGAGCATATTGAGCGAGTCGGCGGACAGAAGAGCCGCGGGTATTACTTTGGCGCGCCGCAGGAAAGCCCCTTTGACGACGATTTTATGCGCAAGTTCTTTGATGATTTCTTTAGCGGCATGCCGGAAAGAGAGTTTAAACAGCAGGGGTTAGGTTCAGGAGTATTGATCGCGCAAGACGGGTTTATACTTACCAATGAGCATGTCGTAAACAACGCGGATAAAATTACCGTGACACTTTCCGACGGAAGGGAATTTAAAGCCGAGGTTAAAGGAACGGATAAGCGTTCAGACCTGGCGGTAATCAAGATAAACGGCCATAATTTTCCCTTCGTGGCGCTGGGGGATTCGGACAGCTTAAAGATCGGGCAGTGGGTGGTGGCTATCGGTAATCCTTTTGGTTTTGCTCTTCAAAATCCCGAGCCCACGGTAACCGCCGGGGTAATCAGCGCCCTGCATCGGTCGCTGGGCAGGGTTGCCCAGGACAGGGATTATGGCGACCTTATTCAGACCGACGCCGCGATTAATCCCGGTAATTCCGGAGGGCCTTTGGTGAATCTGCGCGGCGAGGTGGTGGGCATAAACGTGGCCATATTTTCTACCAGCGGAGGCTATCAGGGAATAGGGTTCGCGGTGCCTTCCAATTTAGCCAAACGTATTGTCAGCCGGTTGATTGAGGGCAAAAAGATCGTCTACGGCTGGTTAGGGGTTACGGTGCAGAATTTGGACGAAAACCTCACCCGGTATTTTGGCCTGGATAAGGAAAATGGTGTTTTGGTTTCCCAGGTTATTGCCGAAGGGCCGGCAAAAAAGGCGGGGATAAAGGAAGGCGATGTCATCATGAAATTTGACGGCGCGCAAATAAGCAATGTCAACGGCCTCTTAAAGGCCGTGGGTAATGCCGAGGCCGGAAAGAAGGCCAGATTAGAGCTTATCCGGGATAAGAATCCCCTAACGCTTGAAGTGGAAGTCGGCGCCAGGCCGGATAATCTTGATGAGCAAAGCGTCCCTGGCACAGAAGAAACTCAGGATTATTGGAAAGGGATGCTGGTTAAAGAGATAACCCCGGAATTAGCCAGGAGATATGGGTTTAAGCTCAAGACGGGCGCGGTTATTGTAGAGGTTAAGCCGGGAAGTGAAGCCGACGAGGCAGGGTTAATAGAGGGGGATGTAATCTTTGAGATCAATAAGGCCTACATTGACAATATCTCTGCCTACAATAATGCCATTAAGCAGGCAGGGGGCGCGGATGCTTTAATCCGGACATTGAGGGGATATTTTATCATAAAAAGTGGCAAGGAGTAGAGATTTAAGCTCGGGCCGCAATTACGTCTCGCGGTTGATTAAATTCCGGATACGCAGCGAAAAAGAGCTCAGGGATAAACTCAAGGCTAAGCAGTATGATGGCCCGGCCATTGATGAGCTGATTGCCTATTTTAAGCGCTTAGGCTATGTTAACGATAAGGAATTCGCCCGCGGATGGATTAACTACCGCCTGTCTAAACCTTTGGCGCTTAGGGCGATTGAGGCGGAGTTGAGGCAAAAAGGAATCGGCCGTGAAATAATAAACGAGCTTATCGGCGAAAAGAAAAGCTCGTTGAACGAATTTGATATTGCCAGGGAATTAGTTAAAAGGCGCCTGGAGAAATTAAAGGGCAAAAAAGACAAAGACGATAAGATAAAACAAAAACTTTACTACTATCTTGCCCGCCGCGGTTTTTCAAACGATATAGTAAGCGAAGCAATAAATCAAATATAATTTTTTTAATGGACACTGATACTCTACGCCAGAAATACCTGAATTTCTTTGCCCGCAAGGGCCATAAAATCATCCCTTCCAGTTCTTTGGTGCCGGTGGATGACCCTACCGTGCTTTTTACCTCTGCCGGGATGGCTCAGTTTAAGAAGGAGTTTTTAGGGCAGGTAACAGGCGTCCGCCGCGCCACCAGCTGTCAGAGGTGCCTGCGCACCGACGACCTGGAGAAGGTCGGGGTAACTTCCGCTCACCATACCTTCTTTGAGATGCTGGGTAACTTTTCTTTCGGAGATTATTTTAAAGAAGAGGCGATCGCCTTCGCCTGGGAGTTTCTTCTGCGGGAGCTTGAGATAAATCCTGATGTGCTTTGGGTATCGGTGTATCAGGATGATGAGGAGGCATACGGTATCTGGAGCAAGAAAATAAAATTCCCGGAAAATAGGATTGTAAGATTAGGCGCAAAAGAAAATTTTTGGCCGGCCAATGCCATAGAAGACGGGCCAAACGGCCCCTGCGGGCCCTGCTCGGAGATATTTTTTGACTATGGGAAGGACACCGGCTGCAAAAGGCATGAATGCGACCCGGGATGCAATTGCGGCAGGTTTGTGGAAATCTGGAATCTGGTATTTACCCAGTTCAACAGAAAAGACAAGGGGGTTTTAGAGCCCTTGCCTAACAAAAACATAGACACCGGAATGGGCCTGGAGAGGATGGCCTCGGTTTTGCAGGGTGTAAAAACAAATTTTGAGATAGACATATTTAAGCCGATAATAAATGAAATCATTTCTTATGCTGGCCGTTCGTCCCGCAATCAATTACTTTACGCCATTGCCGACCATATCCGGGCAGTTACCTTCGCGATTTATGACGGGGTTATGCCTTCTAATGAACAGAGGGGTTATGTGGTGCGCAAGCTGATTCGTAAGGCGGAATTCCATGGTTACACCGTTGGAATAAAAGAACCCTTTTTGTATAAACTTGCGCCTGTAGTAGCCGAGGTTTTTGTTAAAGCTTATCCGGACTTAAGGAGCTCCATAGGCCAAATCGCGGCTGTCATCAATGATGAAGAAAAACTTTTTATGGCCACCATTATGGATGCTCCGCGTATCCTGGAAGATGAATTTAAGGCCTTGGACTCTTCCGGCGGACATATTGCTTTTAAGCTCTATGATACTTACGGGATACCTCTGGAAATTACAAAGAGTTGGGCCCAGGAGAAAGGCATTAAGATTAATGAGGAAGAATTCCGGGAGGACTTAAGGCGGCAGAAAGAGCGCTCAAAGAAGGCGAGTAAAATCTCCGAAGGTATTTTTGTTTCTTCGGGATTGGATTTAGGCATAAAAGAAAGCAGGTTCCTGGGTTATCGGGGGCTTTCCGTGGAGAGCGCGAAGATTTTAAAAATAATCAAAGATTCCAAAATGGTAAAGCAGGCGCTTGCCGGTGAATCTTGCCAGATTATCTTGGATAAAACCCCTTTTTACGGAGAGTCGGGCGGACAGATCGGCGACCGCGGCAGGATTGTTAAGGGGAAGAGCTTATTTAGCGTTGAGGATACGCTCAAGCAGGATAGGGTGATTATTCATTGCGGGAGGCAAGACAGCGGGAAATTAAAAGTCGGCGACTCAGTCAATTGCGCCGTGGATAGGGAGTTTCGCCAGGCGGTAGCTCGGGCGCATACCGCGACCCATCTTTTGCAATGGGCCCTGCGGGAGGTTTTAGGAACAGGCATCCGGCAGGCGGGTTCTCTTGTTGAACAGGACAGGCTGCGCTTTGATTTCATCTATACCCAGAGGGTTTCCGAGCAGGA
>SCPY01000140.1 GCA_004299495.1 bacterium
CCAAAAAGTTCGGCTATAAAGCGCTTTGCTTTATTCGCCATTCTGACTACGCGGTAATTCTGGTAGAGATTTTTCATCAGGAAATCCTTCAGGGGAAGGCGTAAGGATTCCATTTCCTTGCTAAAGGCGACCAGTTTATATCCAAGCGAACGGCAGCCATTTAAAGAAACGGCGCCGGAGTTTTTTATTCTCCTGCCCGTTTCCTCTATCAAGTCCGTAACCTGCATATCTATGAGAAATCTCACGATCTGATATTTCTTAAACGGCGGCCTGATCTTCTTATGGCGCTTTAAGACCTCCCGCTCGGCCATACTCCAGAGCCTTACCTTTCTTAACGCGTCCTCCTCCAATAACCCCGAAGTAAGCCCATCATCTATATCGTGATTATTATACGCTATTTCATCGGCAATGTCTACTACCTGCGTTTCCAGGGTCGGCATCACCTCCGGCCTAAACCCCTCAATCAAAGGCGATTTATCATAGAAAGATGAATGCCTGGCTATCCCCTCCCGCACCTCCCAGGTCAAATTCAGGCCGGGAAACTCCGGATACCGCTCTTCCAGCAAATCCACAATCCTCAGGCCCTGCCGGTTATGGTTGAAGCCTCCAAACTCCGACATAAGCGCGTCCAAGGCCTCTTCCCCGGAATGGCCAAAGGGGGTATGTCCTAAATCATGGGCAAGGGCTATCGCCTCGACAAGGTCCGCGTTTAAGCGCAGGCTGCCCGCTATAGTGCGGGCAATCTGAGCAACCTCTATGGTATGAGTCAGGCGGGTGCGGTAATAATCTCCTTCGTGGTTTACAAACACCTGGGTCTTATATTCCAGCCTGCGGAATGCCGCGCAGTGTATGACCCTGTCCCGGTCGCGCTGGTAGCAGCTGCGATAGGGATGTTCTTTTTCGCTGTAGAGCCGTCCTTTGCTTTGACGGCTCTTCATCGCGTAAGGGGCAAGATACGCGCCTTCAAACTCCTTGATATAATTTTTCATAAAGCTCGTCCAGAGATTGTGAAATAATTTTCGTATCAAACACTACCGGCATAAAATTAGTGTCTTCCTTCCAGCGGGGAACAATATGCAAATGCAGGTGATGCGCGATGCCCGCCCCCGCTACCTTACCCATGTTGATTCCCAGGTTAAATCCATCCGGATTTAACGCCTTTTTAAGCGACTTTTGCGCCCTGTCAGCCAAGGCAAAAAAATCCAGAATCTCGGACTTCTTAAAATCACTAAGATCCTTTATATGCCTGTATGGGCATATCATTATGTGGCCGTTATTATAGGGGAATTTATTCAGGATGCTAAAAGAGCATTTTGAGCGCGACACCACCAGGTTTTTCCGGTCAGACTTTTGCCCGGAAACCCTGCAAAAAAGACAACCCCTTTGCTTCCTCGCTCCGGATATGTAGTGGATCCGCCAGGGGGCCCAAATCCTGTTCATCGTATGCTTAAACCTCAATTATTTTTGGATCTATCTCGTCGTTAATCATGATTACGCCGTAGGAATTGCTGGTTGAGAAAACCTTATCCGTGGGGCTGCCGGGATTAAAAAAAAGAGTGCCCTCCTTCCGGAGGCATACCGGCTGGTGCGAATGGCCAAAAACTATTATATCCGGCTTTTCCTCCTGAAACTCCTTGCGCGCTATTTCCATTAGCCCGAAAGGGCTTCCCCATCCGTGAATCAAGCCGATAGTCCGCTTATTCGCTTTCACTATCTTTTTTCTGAATAGTATCTTCTTAAGCTCCGGCTCATCCATATTTCCGCATACCGCCTCAATCCTGGCGGACATACTCTTCAATTTATTAAAGAAACCTAAGGAAACCATATCGCCCGCGTGAAGCAGGAGATCGGCGGATTTTATATCCTCGTAAATCTTATCCGGCATGTCTTTAGCGTTTACCGGAATATGCGTATCGGACAATACCACTATTTTCACTTAACTATCCTGGGCTTATCAAAGATATCAAGCAGGGAGTTGACCAGGGGCATATCCCAGGTAGAAATCTTTTCTTCCTTGGCGATTAACCTGGCGTTCTCGTCAATATCGTCAAGAGTGATAAATATTCTTTTCTGCGGCTGGCTGTATTTCAATCTTCTGCAGATCCCGGCAAATTCAACAATATCCTCTTCCTCCGCCCTTTCCGTCTTCAGCCCCGCCACCCAGAGAGAATTTGACGCCCTTGCCAGCACTCCTTCTCTTACGCGCGGCCCATGCATATCCAGCAATTTTACTTCCTTGAAATGGCTCAGGCGCAGGCGCTTGCGGTGGACCTCTATGGCCTCATTGCCGAACTTATTAAATAACTCCAGTATTCTTACTCCCAAGGCCTTGCCTTGCGCTTCACGAAACGCCTCAAAAAGCATGAGTATCTCTTTTCTGAAAATCTGCCGCTGCTGGGCGCATTCCGCCGATAACGCGCGCAGCTGATTGCTGTATACCGCGCGCAGCCAGAAACCGAAAACCCTGTCGCTTACGTAATAGACATCGGCATTTTTAGAGATAATCCCTGATATAAAAAGCTGATTAAGCAGGAATGCCGCCTCCTTCTTTGTCTTAGACGCGTGATAAGCCAGCTGGGATAAATTATTTATGCCGCTTCCAAGCGCGAGCAAAATCTTAACGATTGAACGGTCTTTGTGAGAACCCTCTATTTCGCTCATCACTTCAAGGAACCTGCGGTTAAGGATCCCCCAGGCATCCAGAAAGATATTTTCTAAAGAGGACGCG
>SCPY01000141.1 GCA_004299495.1 bacterium
TATCTCTTTTATTTTTTATTTGAGATTGTGAAAATATTAACAAACAATGAATGACAGGGCTAAGACATTTCGGGGCGGCTATAAGTTCATAAATTTTGAAGGCCAGCCCAAAGACATTCTGGAAGAGGCGGCTATACCGCGTCAGGTTGCCATTCCTTTGCGCCAGGGTTTTGGGGGAGAGGGAAATTGCCTGGTTGAGCCCGGCCAAAAGGTCCGGGCGGGGCAAATTATAAGCAGCAATGAGGACAACGTATCGTCTCCCGTGCACGCTTCAATAAGCGGAGTAGTTAAAGAGGTCAAAAGGGTTAATTACTTTAAGCGCGACTGCCTGATGGTGTATATTGATGGGGATGGGTCGGGCGATTATCAGAGAATTGCCGCAGCGGCGAGTAAATGGGAGGCGCTTGCGCCCGAGGAATTAGAGAAACTCATTTATCTGTCAGGGGTGAGCGCTCTTGACCGGGAAGGAATCCCCACGCGTTTTCATAGTTCTGTAATCCATCCGGAAGAAGTGGAAAATATCATTGTCCACGGAGTAGGCTCCGAGCCTTACAATATTTCTCCCCAGGTATTGCTCCAGGGCAGGAATATGCTCAATCTGATTGAAGGGCTGAAGATATTGCATAAGATTATGCCCATGGCCGCGGTGTGCCTGGCCTTGAGCAGCCGGCGCAAGAAAATCTTAGAGGAAATCAATAAGCTTGCCGTGAATCTGAACTGGCTTGAGGTGTATTCCTTAGAGCCGAAATACCCTCAAGGATACGATGAGATGCTGGTGCCCACAATTCTCAGACAAAGGTTTCCCTATGGATATTCTGCGGCAAATATAGGAACGGTGATTTTAAACCTGCAGGCGGTAGTGCAGGTGTATGAGGCGGTGGCTGAGGGAAAGCCGCTCTTAGAGCGCACGGTTGCTCTTTGCGGGCCCGCGTTTAAGGAGCCGATGCATCTAAAGGTGAGAATAGGGACCCCTCTTAAGGATATCGTGGCCCCAAGAATAAGGGATGGGATAATTCCCCGTTTTGTGCTTAATGGACTGCTTACCGGCTGGGAGCTTAAGGATTTGAGCTTGCCGGTAGATAAGGTGTATTCGCAGATTATTGCCGTCCCTGAGAACCCGGAGAGAGAATTCCTGGCATTTTTGCGCCCCGGTTTAAGGCGGGATTCTTATTCCCGTACCTTTCTGGCTAAGTGTTTACCAGGCGTAAAGAAAACTTGCACGACAAATAAGCACGGCGAGGAGCGCCCCTGCATCAGCTGCAACTACTGCGAAGAGGCCTGCCCGGTAGGCATTATTCCGCACCTTTTATACAAATATGTCAAGGGTAATATCATTGATGAGACGCTGATGAACCTGCGTATCTTTGACTGCATAGAATGCGGCCTCTGCAGTTATGTCTGTCCTTCAAAAATTCCCCTGGCAAGGTATATTAAGGAAGGCCAGGAGAAGCTGTCTATTCAGGGATGCGACCGCAACCAGTGCATCCTGCCGTATTTTGATAATTTAAAAGGGATAGAAGGCTATCGGGGCGCGAAGGAGTTATGAAATTCATAAAGAATATCTTGGGGAACCTGAACGAGGCAAGCCAAAAGAATAAGTTTTTCGGCAAGCTCAGGCCGTTAATCAGCGCCACCGATGAGTTTTTCTTTGGCACGGATAAAGTTACCGCTCTTCCGCACATCGTTGACCATCTTGATATCAAGCGCTATATGAGCTTTGTGATTATCGGGCTTCTTCCGGCTGCGGCCGCCGCGGTATATTTCTGGGGCTTGAGGGTGTTGCTGGTGATCGCGGTATCCTATGCCTTTGGGGGAATGGTGGAGGCGGCGTTTGCCATCGCCCGCAAAAAAGAAATCCATGAGGGATTTTTGGTTACCGGCTTGATTTTCCCGCTTACCTTGCCGCCGACAATACCCTTATGGATGGTGGCTGTGGGAGTAATGTTTGGCACGATGTTTGGGAAAGAGGTCTTTGGCGGGACAGGCAGGAATGTCTTTAACGCGGCAATTGTGGGCAGGATTTTCTTAACAATCGCCTTTCCGCAGATGATGACGATGTCCTGGAGCCAGCCCTTTAACGCGGGATTGGGGGGATTAATACATTTCTCCGCGGACAGCGTCACCCAGGCAACGCCGCTCGCCTTATTCAAGAATGAAAAAATCATAACCGGTTTTAAGGATTTATTATTGGGTAATTCCATGGGCTGTATCGGCGAGACATTTCGCGTTGGCATAATCATCGGCGGGTTATTCTTGATTTTTACTAAAATCAGCAGTTGGCGCCTGTCTTTTAGCTCTATCGCGTCGGTCGCGTTTTTTTCATTCTTAGGCCATTATTTTGCTCCCCTTAAGTTTGCTCCTCCTGTTTTTCAGCTTCTTAGCGGCGGATTGCTATTAGGCGCGTTTTTTATGGTAACCGACCCGGTTACCTGCCCTTTTACCAGGGCGGGAAAATGGATAGGGGGGATCTTATTCGGTTTTTCGGTAGTCCTCATTCGGGGTTTATCCGGTTATGTTGAGGCAGTGATGTTTAGCATACTTCTTCTCAACGTCTTTTCGCCGTTAATTGACCGGATAGTGCTGGA
>SCPY01000142.1 GCA_004299495.1 bacterium
CTTTTCCGCCCCTTCTTTAAGGCCTTGAGGATAAGTCCGTTTGTGCGCGTAGTAATAGGTACAGACTTCGGTGGTGATGGTGAATCCGGGGGGAACCGGCAAGCGCAGGTCTTTGTGGCCTGCCATTTCGGCAAGGTTGGCGCCTTTGCCGCCTAAAAGATTTTTCATCCCCTCGTTTCCGTCTGCCTTGCCGCCTCCAAAGAAGTAAACATATTTAGCTGCCATGCTCTAACTAATCTCCTTTCTGATAATTGCGCCGGCCTGTCGGGCCGGCAGGGTTGCTAAAACAATTCTTTCGTGAAATAATCTTTGAGCCGTTCTATGGAAATCCTTTCCTGTTTCATTGTGTCTCTGTCCCGCACCGTGACCTGCTTGTCTTCCAGGGATTGCACATCAACGGTCAGGCAAAACAGGGTGCCGATTTCATCCTGCCTTCTGTAAAGCTTGCCGATGGCCGCGGTGTCATCATACACACAGTAGAATTGGGAGCGCAGGCTTTCATAAATTGCCCTTGCCATCTGGACAATTTCAGGGCGGTTTTTTAATAAAGGCAAAACCGCCGCCTTAATCGGAGCCAGTTCCTTGGAAAGCCTTAAGACTGCCCGGGTTTCATCTTTTACTTTTTCTTCGTAATAGGCGTCTACCAAAAACGCCAGGGCTGCCCGGTCTACCCCTCCCGAGGGCTCAATAATATAAGGGACAATTTTTTCTTTCGCGGCCGCGTCAAAAAACACGAGCTCTTTTCCGGAGAACTTGCTGTGTTGGGCCAGGTCAAAATCCCCGCGGTTAGCGATACCCTCTAATTCCGACCAGCCAAAAGGAAAATTATATTCAATGTCTGAACAGGCCTTGGCATAATGTGCCAGCTCATCCTTGGCGTGCGGGCGCAGGCGCAGGTTTTCCTTTTTCATTCCCAGGCCAAGATACCAATTGTAGCGCTCATTGACCCAGTATTCATAGGATTTGTCCGCGTCTTCTGGCCTCACAAAATACTCTATTTCCATCTGTTCAAATTCCCTGGTGCGAAAGGTAAAATTTCCCGGGGTTATTTCGTTGCGGAAGGATTTGCCCACCTGGGCGATCCCAAAGGGAAGTTTTTTACGCGAGACATCCACCACGTTAAGGAAGTTGACAAAGATTCCCTGGGCCGTTTCCGGCCGCAGGTATGCCAGGCTCGCGTTGTCCTCAACAGGGCCCTGAAAGGTTTTGAACATTAGGTTAAACAAGCGCGCTTCAGTGAGCTCGTTTGAGCCGCATTCGGGGCATTTACCCCGAATCTGGTCCTGGCGCCATCTTTTCTTGCATTTCTTGCAGTCCACGGATAAATCCGCGAAATTCTGCAGGTGTCCGGATGCCTCCCAGACTTTAGGATGCATTAGTATCGCCGAGTCCAGGCCGACTATATCCTGACGCTGATAGATATTGGCCCTCCACCAGGCGTCTTTAATATTGCGTTTTAGCTCAGCTCCCAGCGGCCCGTAGTCCCAGGTGTTGGCAAGGCCGCCGTAGATTTCCGAGCCCTGAAAGATGAACCCCCTGCGCTTACATAATGATACGATTTTCTCTATGGTATCCATTTTAATATTCGGTTCTGTTTGAAGCGGCCTATCGGCCATATCTTCCTGATTCCGAGGTGTAAAAATTGGCGGTGTCTTCATCAATAATATCCTGCCATAAATACTTCTTTATCGCGTCTGCCATCAGCTGCATTTTGTAGGTGCCTCCGGTCTGGATGATGTTGGGAAGCTGGCTGATTTCATCGTTACGCATAATCCTTTTTACGGCGTCATTTACTATTACGATTTCACAGGCAAGCACCCTTCCCTCCTGGTTTTTTCGCGGAAGAAGAAGCTGGGAGATTATCCCTCTGGTACAATTTGCCAATTGCGAGAGGATCGCCTTTCTGTGCTCCGAGGAAAACATCCCCGCCAGCCGGTCTAACGCCTGCATAGTGCTTGGGGCGTGGAATGAGGCAATAACCAAGTAGCCGGCCTCTGCCGCGACCATCGCGGTACGGATAGTCTCTATGTCGTCAAGCTCTCCGATGACTATCACGTTTGGGTCCTGCCTGAGGCTGCTTTTTAAGGCAACCGAGAATGAGCTTGTATCAATGCCGATTTCTCTTTGTTTGATGATGCTTTTTTCGTCAAGGTAGATATACTCAATAGGCCTTTCCAGGGTAATGATTACTGCCTGTCTTTCTTTGTTTATCAGGTTGACCATCGCGGCGATAGTGGTGGTTTTGCCGCTGCCGGTTGGGCCGGTAATCAAGACCAGCCCGTCTTTTAATCTGGACAGGTCTTTTACCGCCTCCGGCAGATTTAGCTCTTCAATGGTGGGAACCCTGGTATTTATAAGCCGTAATGTCGCCTCGGTAAAGCCTTTTTGCTGATGGACATTAACTCTGAATCTGTTTATGCTATCATATTGTATTCCAAAGTCCAATTCTTTTTCCTGCTCAAACTTTCTTATCT
The DNA here is from genome assembly GCA_004299495.1 of bacterium. Taxonomy (GTDB): domain Bacteria; phylum Omnitrophota; class Gorgyraeia; order Gygaellales; family UBA12090; genus SCPY01. Next base: position 2,475 of record SCPY01000142.1, read on the forward strand.
GGCTCCTTGACATTATACTGTAAAGCAGCTTTTCAATTTCATCGGAGGAGAATTTTAATCCGCTTTCAGTTTCAATCTTGCCGTGGACGCGCAGGACCGGAGGATGGTCGGCAAGCAGGTGCAAATCAGAGGCGCCTCTGCTGATGGTTAATTCCAGCAGGCGGTTGAGGCTGAAATGCTCCGCGAACTTCTCAATTTCCTGCCTGTCTTTTTCTTCTATATTTTCAAAGATAGCGCCTATCCCGTAAAGATTCTCATATTCGGTGGACTCAATCCGCGCCACTTTCACTGTTGCCTTTATGGTGCTATCGCTTTTTGGCAATTTAAAGGAAACCTTTATGGGGATGCGCAGCGGAGGGGTTTCGTCCATCTCAAAATATATGCCTGACCTGCTGATATCCTTGGCCATAACCGTCTTGGTGACAATGCTGTTGTTTTGGGCGTTGGCTATTTCGCAGGTTAGGGGTATGGGATTATAGACGCGGTAATCTTTTCTTTTAGAGTCTTTCCAGGCAAACATATCAGGCAGAGTTTAATTTGTCTACTTCAGCTTTATTAATGCTGAAGGTATGTTCCGGAGCGGGGAATTTACCCTCCAGAACTTCTTGTTTGTACGCTTCTACCGCTTCCAGTATCATAGGAGACAGGTTAATGTATTTTTTAACGAACTTGGGGGTAAAACGCTCAAACAGCCCAAGCATATCATGGGTAACCAGGACCTGTCCGTCGCAGTGTACCCCGGCGCCGATACCGATAGCGGGGATTTTTAATTTTTGGGTTATGATTTCGGCGATTTTATCCGGGACGCACTCAAGGACAATTGCGAAACAGCCTAATTTTTCTAATGCCAGGGCCTGTTCAATTAATTTCTGCGCCGCGGCAGCTTCTTTTCCCTGCACCTTGAACCCGCCTAATTTGTCCGCGGTCTGGGGAGTGAGGCCGATGTGGCCCATTACCGCTATGCCGGACTTGATAATTTTTTCGGTAACCTCTAATGCCTTTTCAAACCACTCTAATTTTACGCAATCGCAAGCCGCTTCATCTATAAAGCGCCGGGCATTTTTTACCGCTTCTTCCGGGTTGAGCTGGTATGATTCAAACGGCATATCTCCGATAACTAATGCCTGCTTTACCGCGCGGGTTACCGCCTTGGCGTGATGGAGCATTTCGCTCATTCCCACCTTGGTGGTTGAGTCCAGGCCAAGGACGACATTCGCCACCGAATCGCCTACCAGGATCATATCAATGCCGGCGCGGTCTATCAGCGATGCCAGGGGGTAATCATAGGCGGTAAGCATGGTGAGTTTGCGCTTGTTTTTGAATGAAAGAATGTCTTGTGTGGTGATTTTACCCATTAGTTTTTATATATCTGTCAATCGCGAGCGCTGCTTTTTTCCCCGCTCCCATCGCCGCGATTACGGTGTCCGCTCCGGTGATGATGTCTCCTCCGGCAAAAACCCCGGGCAATGAAGTCATATAATCTTCGTTCACGGCGATTGTGCCGTTGGGGTTGGTTTTAAGTTCCGGCGCGGCCCTGGATAGGAGCGGATTGGGCGTCTGGCCTATTGCCACGATCACGGTATCGGCCTCCAGGATAAAATTTGAGTTTTTAACGGGAACGGGCCTTTTTCTACCGGAGGCATCCGGCTCACCCAATGCCATCCTGACGCATTCTAAGCCTTTAACAAAACCTTGCTCATCGCCTAATATTTTTACCGGCTGGGTAAGCAGTTGAAATTCTACTCCCTCCTCTTTGGCGTTTTGTATTTCTTCAACGCGCGCCGGCATCTCTGCTTCGGCCCTGCGGTAGACAATGGAAACCTTCGCGCCTAATCTTAAAGCGCAGCGGGCGGAATCAAAGGCGACATTCCCTCCTCCGATAACAGCCGCCCTTGTGCCGATGTTGAGAGGCGTTTTTGATTCGGGAAAGGCATACGCGCGCATAAGGTTAACGCGGGTCAGGAATTCGTTGGCTGAATATACCCGGCTTAGGTTTTCTCCGGGAATTCCCATAAACTGCGGGAGTCCCGCCCCTATGGCTAAAAAAATCGCCTTGTAGCCTTTTTCAAAGAGTTCTGCTAAGCCAAGGGTCCTGCCGACCAGGTAATCGGTTTTGACTTCCACCCCCAGCCCTTTAATATACTCTACCTCATCCATGACAATCTTCTTGGGCAGGCGGAATTCAGGTATGCCGTAGGTTAAGACTCCTCCCGGCTTGTGCAATGATTCAAAGAGCGTAACAGAATATCCCATTTTAGCAAGGTCTGCCGCGGCTGTCAAGCCCGCAGGGCCGCTTCCGACGACAGCAATTTTAAGTTCGCGGGTTCGCGGGTTAGCGGGTTCGCTGGCTTGGGGTTCGGAGGTTAATTGTTTTCCGGCAGCCTTGCCGTAATCCGCGGCGTATCTCTCCAATGCCCCGATGTTTATAGGGATTTTCTTTTTGTTCAGAATGCACATTGCCTCGCATTGGTCTTCCTGGGGGCAGACCCTGCCGCAGACCGCGGGAAGGTTATTTCTTTCTTTAATCTTTGCCAGCGCCTCTTGCGGCTTATTTTCGCGCAGGAGCCTGATGAAGGAAGGTATATCAATCCGCACCGGGCAGCCTTTTACGCAAAGCGGGTCCTTGCATAGCAGGCAGCGCTTCGCTTCCTTTTCCGCCTCTTCCTTTGAATAGCCCAGGGCAACCTCAAAGAAATTTTTTATTCTGTCTGCCGGGGCTTGCAATCTTGCCTGTTTTCTCACAGTTGTTTTGATTTTTCTATTTCGCGGGGCACTTTTTGTTTAGGCACTCCTCTTTTTCCTTAAAAGAAGCGAGCCGTTTCTGGAGCTCATCAAAATCCACCAGGTGCGCGTCAAACTCCGGGCCGTCAACGCAGCCGAACCTGGTTACGCCTGCCACGGTTACCCTGCAGGAGCCGCACATCCCTGTGGCATCCACCATAATCGGGTTCAGGCTGACAATGGTTTTGATGTTGTATTCTTTTGTCAGCTGGGCGATTTTCCGCATCATCGGCACAGGGCCGACCGCGTAAACCAAATTGGGATAGATGGTATGGGTTGATTGTTCTGAAACTTTAAGAAGGCCGCTTAGAACATCTGTCACATACCCTTTTTTTCCATAAGAGCCGTCGTCTGTAGTGATAAAAAGCTCGTCGCAGGTTTGTTTTAATTTTTCTTCTAAGATAACCAGTTCTTTAGAGCGCGCGCCGATAATGCCGATAACCCGGTTTTCGGCGCGTTTCATGGCTTTGGTTACCGGAAAGATTTCCGCGATGCCTACTCCGCCCCCGACGCAGATAACCGTGCCGTATTTCTCAATGTGTGTCGGGTTTCCCAGCGGGCCTAAGATATGGCTGATTGTATCGCCCTCGGAAAGCGCGCCAAGCTCCTTGGTAGAGAAGCCGATTTCCTGAAAGATGAGCGTAAGGGTTCCGCGGCTTGTGTCGGTATCCGCGATAGTCAAAGGAATGCGCTCGGAATCCCTGCCGGTAACCACCATCACGAATTGCCCGGCCCCGGCCTTAAGCGCGATATCGGGGGCAGCAACAACAATTCTGGTGATATCCCCGGTTAGTTTTGACTTTTCAATTACGCGAAACATTCTAATTACCTTCTTCTGTTATTTTTGCCTCAACATTGCCGATCTTTTTTACGAGCTCAAGCCCCTTTATTTTGCCTAATACAAATACCGCGGTGCTTAAGCCGTCGGCCTGCGCGGCGGTTGGCGCGGTTATGGTTACGGAAATAACCTTATTATCCACCGGATACCCTGTTTTAGGGTCAATGATATGGCTGTAACGCCTGCCGCCGGCAATAAAATATTGCTGATAATCTCCCGAGGTAGCCACGGCCTGGTTTTCCAGCTCCAAAGTGAATAGTAAATTTTGGGGTTTTCTGGGATGCTGGATGCCGACACGCCACTTGCGTTTGCCTTTTTTACCCAGGCAGTAGATATTTCCTCCCGCGTTAACCATCGCGGAATTTATCCCGCGCTCTTTCAGGCGGGCTATCGCCTTGTCTACGGCATAACCTTTGGCTATAGCGCCCAAGTCAATGGACATCTCCGGCTGATTAAAAACGATTGATGATTCATTTTCATTAATGGAGATTTTATTCGAGCCGGTGAGGCGCAATCTATCTTTTATTTCTTCTTGCGATGGCAGGCTTACCTCTGCCCCCTCATCCTGGCTTTTTTTGATTCTTTCCTTCCAAAGCGCCACAACCGGATTTATGGTAATGTCAAAGGCTCCCGCGCTTAGGAAATTGTATTTAAGAGATTCCCTGACCATCCCCATCAATTCGCTGCCTGCCTTTATGTGTCCGTCCCGGTTAAGCCTGGATATCTCTGACGCGGGGTCAAAATTATCGGCAATTTTCTCAATCTTTTTGATTTCTTCAAAGCCGGAGCTGATAGCGGACTTGTCCTGGCAGGTAATCTCTACGATTGTCCCCATCATCATTCGCGATTCTTTATGGTATGGCCGCTGAGAACATCCTGTTTCTGTCAGAGAAAAGATAAAAGATAAAAGAGAAAAGAGAGTAATGCGCAAGCGAGGACTTAGGCCTCTTTGAGCAGCATCTGTGCAGGACGAGCGGGCAGGGTGCCCCGCCGCAGGCGGGGCGAGCGAGTCCGAACGCGAAGCGAAGCCAAACCACGCTGGGGTTTGGCGAGCGGTGCTGCGAGAAGAGGCGTAAGGCCGAGCAAATGGCAAAGTACTAGTCATTTCTTAAACACCTTCATCAGCTCATCGTAAGAGAGTGTGTTGATCACGCCGTCTTTGGAGAGCCAGCCGCGCCGCGCCGTAGCCACCCCAAAGCGCATATGCTTGAGCTGGTCAGTAGTGTGGGCATCGGTAGATATGGCAATCCTTAAGCCCTTTTCTTTTGCCCTGCGGCTTTGGGCATCGTTTAAATCCAGGCGCAGGGGATATGAGTTAATTTCTACAGCTACCCCGCAATCCAGCGCCGCCTTAAAAACCTCGTCAAAATCAATCTCGTAGCTTTCGCGCAT
>SCPY01000143.1 GCA_004299495.1 bacterium
CCATAATCGGAGGCATAAGCATAGGCATAGTTTTTATTATTTTAAGCCTGCTTGCGCTTTATTTCTACGGATTTTCTTCTGTAGCTGTAATTGGAGCTTTGGTTTCTTCAGGGATAATGCTCATCTTCGGGATGTTAGATGATTTGAGGGAGATGTCTATAATGAGTAAATTCTTGGTACAGATCGCCGCTACCGCTTTATTGGTTTCTTTTGGCGTACGAACACACATTGTTTCTATCGGTAATCTGGCAAATATTCTTATAACCTTTGTCTGGATTCTGGCAATTACTAACGCCTTTAATCATTTAGATATAATGGATGGTTTGGCGGCCGGCGTTGCGATAATCTCAAGCCTTGGGTTTTTTATAATCTCTGTTATCAATCAGGATGCGAGGTCCGCGGCCCTGTCGTTGGTTTTGGCAGGCGCATTATTTAGCTTTTTAATCTATAATCTTCCTCCGGCGAGGATTTATATGGGAAACGCCGGCAGCCATTTCCTGGGTTTTGCCCTGGCAGCTATTGCCTTAATAATAAGCTACGCCCCCATGGGCAGGGAAGTTGCTTTATTTTCACCTATCTTGATATTAGGCTTTCCCGTATTTGATACTGCTTTTGTCATTTTAATGCGTCTAAATAAAAATAAAATTCCTTTTAAAAAGAGCGATGACCATCTCGCGTTAAGGATTCTAAGAAACGGCCACTCTAAGAATAAAACTTTATTTTTAATGCTTTCCTTATGCGTCCTTTTTGTTCTTTCTGGTATTGCGCTCTCAAAAGCTCCAAACCTATTTGGATTGGCGCTTCTTATTTTAGTAATTTTAGTCTGTACGATAATCACTATTAAGTTCGGAAAGCCGCGGTAGATGGGCAAGAAAAGAATACTTATCTTGGGCGCAGGGCTTGCCGGCTTAAGCGCTGCCTGGCACTTGCAGAAAAAGGGCATAGAGGCAATAGTCTTTGAGAAAGAGAAAGAGCCGGGCGGATTATGCCGTTCAAAGAATATCAACGGCTTTACCTTTGATTATTCCGGGCACCTCTTGCATTTTAAGCACAAATGGGCATTCAATTTTGTCAGGAATCTCTTAGGAGATAATTTAACCCAACGTAAGAGGAGTTCTTGGGTTTACTCGCACAATAGGTATATCCGCTATCCTTTCCAGGCTAACTTTTCCCGCCTGCCTTCTTCAGCAGCTAAAGAATGTTTATCGGGATTTCTTCGCGCGTCTAAGAATAATCATTGTAAAAAGAATGGCAATTTCCTGAGCTGGATAAACCAAACCTTTGGCGAGGGCATAGCCAGGCATTTCATGGTCCCCTATAATACAAAGTTCTGGACAGTGCCTCCGGAGGAGTTGACCTGCGAATGGTTAGATGGCTTTATCCCCGTTCCTTCTCCGGCTCAAGTAATTGAGGGCGCGGGCAGGGAAAATAAACGACAATTTGGATACAATGCCCGATTCTGGTATCCAAAGAGTGGAGGTATAAATCAGCTCCCCTTGGCTCTGGCAGCCGAGATTAAACACATCCATACGGAATGTCCGATCACAGAAATAAGCCTGTATAAAAAAACCATAAAGTTAAACTCAGGCAATAAGGAGAAGTTCGATTATTTAATTTCAACCATTCCCCTGCCAGAAATTCCCCTTCTCATTAAAGGCTTGTCTAAACAAGCATGTTCTTTATTCAGCAAACTGAAATGGAACTCTATCCTGAACCTTAACCTAGGGTTAGAAAAGAAAGATTCTTCAGGCCGCCACTGGGTATACTTTCCTCAGAAGGATATTTATTTTTTCCGGACAGGCTTCTACCATAATTTCTCCCCTTGCTTTTCCCGCCCCAATAAATTTTCCCTATACGCGGAAGCGGCGTATTCCAAAGACAATATGGTTAATAAAAACGATATCATAGATCGTATTATAAAGGATTTAGACAGAGTCGGCATAGTAAAAGGAGATAGCATAATCAATGCCCAGGATATCAATGACATAGAATACGGTTATCCGATTTATGATGCCAATTACAGCAAAGCGCGGGGTGGGATTTCAGAGTATCTTGCCAATAAAGATATTACGCTTTGCGGCCGCTATGGCAGTTGGAAATATATGTCTATGGAGAAAGTCCTGCTAAACGGCAAGGAAGCCGCAGACATGCTATGCTAAGA
>SCPY01000144.1 GCA_004299495.1 bacterium
TACGGATGACAAAGGTAATGACGCCGCAACCGATGCCGAATACCAGCTGCCCTTTTTTGGTAATGGGGGTAGTGACATAGTCCGTAGCCATAAAAAAGGCGCCGAGAATAAGCCCGCCGGATAGAATAGCAAAAAGAAAATCTCCTCTTAAAAAACCTTCCCCGCCAAACATCCAGCTCAATGCCCCTAACGATAAGATAAAGCCCATGGGCGCCTGGCGCCAGACATACCCTTTCCACAACAAATAGGCAGCGCCCAGTATTAGCGCCAGGGCGCAAACCTCACCCAGGCAGCCCGGCCGATTGCCCAAGAATAAATCTCCGTAAGATAACCCTAACCCGGATAAACTCCTCATGCCGCCTTCTTTAAGCATTGCCAGAGGGGTTGCCGAGCTGACAGCGTCTAAGCTCAATGGCCTGTAAAAATCCGTCATCTGCTTTGGCCAGGAAGCAAGTAAAAATGCCCGCGCCGCAAGCGCCGGGTTAAAGATGTTTGCCCCCAAGCCGCCAAAGGTATGCTTGGCAATAGCAACGGCAAAAATACCGCCCACCAGAGGAATCCAGAAAGGCACTCCGGAGGAAAGATTATAAGCAAGTAAAAGCCCGGTGAGGGCGGCTGATCCGTCGTAAAGGGTTATCTTCTTGCGCCTTAATTTCTGAATCAGGAACTCGGTAATCAAACAGCTGGCAATGGAAATAATTATAACCTTTAATGCCGCAAACCCAAAGATAATCACCCCCGCCGCTCCCGCAGGCAAAAGAGCAAGAAATACCGTCCACATTACCTTTTGCACAGACTCCCCGCCGTGGACATGCGGAGACACGCCGACAGATAATCTTTCAGCCATGATTGGCCTCAAAAAGCAATTGCTCTTTTAATTCCTGAATCTTGTCTCTTAGGGAATTGATTACCCCGCGGGAGGAAATGCTTGCCCCGGTAATTGCCTGCACATCATTCAGGGTATCCGCGTTCTTTCCTTGAAATTGCCCCAGAAAGGAGGCTTCGGTTATTCTGTTGCCCAGGCCGGGAGTTTCATCCTGGGACAAAATCTTGAGGCTTCTAATTTCTAAATTAAGAGCTAATCCCGCCGCTGTCTCAATATCAGAAGAATACCCCTTTGCCTTAGCTTTTACGATAAATCCGCTAAGCTTATTGTTATTGTCAAAGGCGGTAAAATAGATTATTTTCTCATCCCGGTAGCGCGCCTCAAACCTTAAGCTTTCCGGCATTAGCTCATTAAAGGCAGAACTTTCCTCTTTTTCTTTTTGCTGCCTTATCTTTGGCTCGGTAACGTTGTTGACTATGGCTAATACCGAGCTGGAGAGAAAACAGATAAATCCCAGAATAAGCCCGTATTTAAGCATTTCTCTCATTACTTTGGCATCCTCATCTTCGCGTACTTAACCTGCTGGACTATGTTTCTTCTCTGCGGGCAGACATAACTGCAGGAACCGCACTCCATACATTCCAAAGCCCCATAGCTCTTGGCTAAGTCCCATCTTCCTTTCTCAGCCGCCAAAGCTATCATGCAGGGCATAAGCCCCATAGGGCAGCTTTCCGCGCACCGTCCACAGCGCAGGCAAAATGACTCATCAGCCGGCTCAACCTCTTTTTCGGACAAAAAGATAACTCCATTGGTATTCTTGATTACCGGAGCCTGAAGGCTATACTGGGCAAGGCCCATCATCGGCCCTCCGAAAACTATCCTCTCCGGCTCACGCTTTAAGGGGCCGCATTCATTCATCAAATCCTTTATGGTTGTGCCGATACGCACCAGGAGATTGGCCGGATTTTCTAAACATCCCCCTGAAACCGTGGCTACTCTTTCATATAACGGCTTACCCAGATATACCGCTTCATAGATCGCGTAGGCAGTGGCGATATTGTGCACCAATACCCCCGCGTCAAAGGGGAACTTTCCGGCAGGCACTTCCCTTGCCAGCACCGATTTTATCAGCTGTTTCTCCCCTCCTTGAGGGTATCGCGATTTCAAGACGCGCATTATGTACGGCGTATTGCGCGCGGCGTTCTCAAAAGCCTTAATCGCCTCCGGTTTATTATCCTCTATGGCAATGTAGGCATTCTTTGCCCCAACGCACTTTACTATCAACCCTATTGAGAGAATTATCTCCTCGCTTTTTTCCACCATCAAACGGTTATCCGCGGTTAAATATGGCTCGCACTCCGCGCCGTTAAGGATAAAGCTGTCAATGGGCCTTGGCGGGGTTAATTTAATATGCGCGGGAAACCCCGCTCCCCCCATTCCCACCACTCCGCAATCAAAAATAATCTTACGGATATCGTGAGGAGTAAGCTGCTGTATAACCTCCGGGCTGTTTGGCTTAAAGTCTATTTCTTCATCTCGTCCGTCAGAAGTTATCACAATCGCTCTTGCCCTGCCTAATAAAGGATGCGGCAGCTCATCAATCGCGCTGACCTTTCCGGAAATGGAGCTGTGTATAGGGACAAAAACCGCTTTTTCTTCTAAGGTAGCGATAAGCTGTCCGGCCTTTACGCTGTCGCCCACCGAAACAACCGGCTGGCACATCTTGCCCAGATGCTGGGTAAGCGGAATAATAGCTTTTTCCGGAATCTTTGCTTTACGAACCGCCAGGCGCGCGGTACGCTCTTTTTCTTCGCGTAATTTTAACATAATCGCGCTTTCTGATATTTTGTTCGCAGATAACCCGTCAGGCCGATACCGGAAAACAACAGGCCCACCCCTATCAAGAGCCCCTGCCGGCCTATGGATTTGAACTCAGAAAGGCTTGAGCCCAGAAACATAAACAAAAGAAAAGCCAGATGCATCACTATTTCTATTGAGCTGAAAACTTTCCCCAGCATATCTCCGGTAGAGATATCATGAATCAGGGTATTGGTGGCAGTCATTATGGGGGCGACGGTTAAACCGAAAATAAAGGCCAGTAACGCCGCGGTGTAAAAATAGGGATAACTCCCCAGGCCGATTGCAAAGGCAGACAGGGCAAGGCCGCTTGCCAAAAGAGAAAAATATATGGTCTTAAAACAATTATCGCTTTTCCCGAAACGGCCATAGATAAGTGAGCCGAAAAAAAGCCCCGCGCCAAGAAACATAACCAACAAGCCCAGGTTCAAGGTAAGCGCCTTCAGGGTCTCCTGAATAAAGACAATCATCACCACATAGATTGCCCCCAGCGCCGCCCACACCAAAAACAAAACGCCCAGCACTATGCGCATCTGCCGCTGGCTCATCAGGTAACCGATGCCCTCCTTAATCTCGGTCAAGACAGATTTTCTAATTACCTCAACAATTTCTTTGCCCAATTTCACAATGCCCATAGCCCGCCCGGAGGCAATCCGGATAGAGAACACCAAAAGGCTGGAGACAAAAAAGCTCACCGCGTCCAGATAAAACCCTCCTTTTACCCCCAAGATGGTAACTGCTACTCCCGCGACTCCAAATCCCGCCACCGCGGCAATCATACCGGTAGTATTCACTAATGAGTTTGCCAATAGAATCTGCTCTTTAGGAACAAGCTCCGGAACGATGGCAAGTTTTGCCGGGACAAAGAACCTTCCGATGCTGAATAATAAAAATACCACACAATACAAAGGAAGCAACGGCATCCGGGAATCAATGAGATATAAGGGTATAAGCAGGACTAAGCACCCGCGCAGGAAATCGCAGATATACATCGTCTTACGCCTGTCCCAGCGGTCAACATAGACCCCGGCAATCGGGCCGATGACAAATACCGGCAGGATTGTAAAAGAAAGGAGGGTGGCAAGCTGCAGGGTTTTTCCGGGAGAACGCTGGGTAATAAAGCCGATCAGGGCCATCTGGTCCAGGCGGTCTCCTATCTGAGAGATAATCTGGCCCAGCCACAAAAGAAAAAAGTTGCGGTTTCTTAAGACTTCCCTGAATTTAGCCATCAAAAAATAAGCCCACGGCCCGCCTCGAACGGGCGACCGGCGATTTACGAAACCGCTGCTCTACCAACTGAGCTACGTGGGCGTAGCTCTTTATTATAAAGGATTTTTGTGTTTCTGGAAAGAGAATTTGTGGGTAAGGAGAGATACGCAGATGCCGATAAGTATGCCGGCTAAGATATCCGCGGGATAGTGCACCCCGGTTACAATCCGCGATAGTCCGATAAGCAAGGCCAAAGCCAAAAGCCATATTCCCAGATGTTTCTTTTCTAAAAATATCCCGAAGGCCAGGGAAAAGGCAACGGCGGTATGTTTTGAGGGAAATGTTGAATCCGCAATATGTGATATTAGCAGCCTTGCCTCTTCCTGCGCGAACGGCCGGGGAAAGAAACAAATCTTCTTGACCAGCGCCACAATCACAACGGTAATCAGCGCGGAAAGGGAGGCCTTAATAAATAATTTCCTGTCCTTGCGCAACAAGTAAACCATAACCAATCCAAAAATGAATATGGCATATTGCGCCAGAAATACCCAGGCACCATCCAGAATATTATTCTTGCCGGCGAGGTTATTAAAGAAAAAGAATATCTCTTTGTTTAAACTCATCTACTCTTGGCCTGTTCTTTAGGCGTTACCCTTGTTCTTATTAAAATCTTCTTCAAAAACATATGGCCCGGCAATCAACATTTGCATCTCCTATAGTCGTAGCCGCAAGATTCCACTGGCTTCCTAAGAGTTCGACTCCGCACGAGGCCCTATCTTTATCGCCGCCGGTATTTTCCCGATGATACGCTAAGGCGCAAAAACTAAATTGTCCTGGTATGCCTAAGGTACATATCCTATCTCCACCATTGTTTGCCTCGCATTTCGGAGAAACCCAGGGATTTACCGCTCCTCCTCCACCGCTGGATTTGATCGTGGCAGTTCCGGCGTTAGGATCCCAAGTATTGCCAGTAACCCCTGCACCGCTAAGCGTAATACCTGATTCGCCTGTAAGGCTAAAGACGCTGCCGCCGGGATGACCTCCCGGGCCGGTATTGGTAACCCTCACAGTGTTAGTGGCGGGCTCATTGGTAATACTGATACCGGATCCTTGCTCTATGGAAAAAACTGATCCCGTCATACCGTTAATGGTAACATTTCCGCCGCCAGGGCCACCGCCCGTTTGATCGACGCCACAGGCAAGTCGGACTCCGTTCCAATAAATTTTGTTAGTCACTGAATCCGTACAGCTGCTAATCGATGCGGTATCCAAAGATACTGTTCCTGTTGTAGTGATGGGATTCGGGGAAAGGATAATGCCTGGGCCATGGCTGATAGAAGTAACAGCCTGGCTCGCCCACCTTATGGCACCTTTCAACCAGACATCGCTGGCAGCAGCATAGCCATTTACATCCAACTTTGATTGCTGTCCGCCATAAATCGCAGGGTTATCTGTCCCAATCCCCACATTCCAGTTGAGATCATCAGGATAAAGGTTACTTCCTGTGCGTGACCATAAGCCACCTATAGGCTACCAGACATAGCCGCCTGAATCATCCTGCCCACAGACCTTAAGTCCTTCTTCATTAGGAGTGTTATCATAATACATTATCCCTATGTGGTCGTCAGTGGTGCAATCAGATGATCCTTTAGG
>SCPY01000145.1 GCA_004299495.1 bacterium
ATTTACAGCTGGCTAATCCGGATTTATGTCAGAGCCTGGAAAAACTGGCCAAGGCCGGGTGCCGCAGGATAATAATTATTCCTTTTTTTCTCTTTGTGGGCAATCATGTCAGCCGGGACATCCCGGAAATAATTGAGCGGGAAAAGAAAAGGTATCCGGATATCCGTTTTATCTATGCCGAGAATTTAGGCGCGGACAGCCGCATAGCCGATATCGTCGCGGATAAAATAAAGGAGAATATGCATGAAGCCAATTAGTGAGGGCCGCAGAATTGAGGGTAAGAGCTTTGAGATTATCGGCGGCCTGCTTAAGAAAAGGGGGATACATTTATCGGGCGCGCGCAAGGCGGTGATTACCAGGGTAATCCATACCAGCGTGGATTTAGGCTATGCCGGGGATTTGCTTTTTTCTCCCGGGGCGATTGAGTCCGGGATCAGGGCGATAAGGCAGGGCAAGAACATCGTGGTAGACTCCAGCATGGTTAAGGCCGGGCTTAACAAGAATATCACTGCCAGCTTTAAAAATAGGATTATCTGCCGGATACACGACAAAGATGTTATAGGAAAGGCCGAGGAATTAAATCTTACGCGGGCTGTTGCGGCGATGCGCAAGTCTCAAAGGGAAACCGGAGGGGGCATAATTGCTATCGGCAATGCCCCTACCGCGCTTTTTGAGCTCTGCGATTTGATTAAAGCTTCTAAATCCAAACCCGCTCTGGTAGTGGGCATACCGGTAGGTTTTGTGGGTGCGGCAGAATCTAAAAAAGCCCTTCGAGCTTTGAAAATACCGTACATAACCAACAAGAGCCGTAAAGGCGGCAGCACAGTAGCCGCGGCAATAGTTAATGCCTTGCTCATTTTAGCAAGAGACAGGAGGTGAAAAACAATAGAGGGTAATTAAAATGATTTTAACGGGAATAAGGATGTGGAAAGAGGTGGGAATCCTCTACTATCCGGTAACTGTGAGAGAAACGAAAGCCTAAAATATCCACTGCCTCCGTTTATAAGCGCGGAGGCGGGAAGGAAGGCGAGTAGGATGAGTCTTGAGTCAGGAAACCTCTTATTCCTAAAACTTCCGAGTAAAGGAGAAGGAAATGAAAAGAGCAAAAACAGTATTTTTCTTATTTTTATTTTCATTATGGCTATTGCGCGGGGAGCGATTTGCCTTCGCGCACGGTGAGGCTGCCGGACTATCCGGTGAATGGGAACCTGTTTCGGCGGGGCCGGTAACCACATGGACCGCGCCTCTGTGCGGCAAGGGTAAATTAGTAGCGCAGCCTTTTATGTTTTTTAACCGCACTCGCGGCGCCTTTAACGCCAACGGCCGCTATGACTCTTTACCCGCGGGAGACAGTAAGTACCAATTCCAGGAACAATTATTTCTGCAATACGGCTTAAGCGACCTCTTGGAAATTGACGCTCAGTCAACCTATACGCAGAATTATATAAAGCAAGGCGGCGTTAAGGCGCATTCCCGAGGATTCGGCGATAGTTATCTTTTCTTGCGTTATTGCGCGCTTGAGGAAGAGCCATGGTTCGCGCATATGGCCCTGGTATCGCAATTAAAACTGCCCACAGGAAAATATCAAAAGGCCGATCCCGATAAGCTGGGGACGGACTTGACGGGAGCTGCCTCCGGAGGCGGCTCGTATGACCTTGGTATAGGGCTAAATTTGACTAAGAAGCATAAACCTTTTGTGTTCCACGCCGATGCGCTTTATAACTTCCCCCGGGAACGAAAGGTTGACGGTACAAAAACCGAATATGGCAGGTACCTGAATTACGACTTTGGAATGGAATACTTTTTCGCGGGTAACTTTAATCTCATGCTTGAATACAATGGGTTCACGCAAACGGATAAGAGCCGGGATGGAGAAAGGATCCCGTCGTCAGATATCTCCTCCTTAATCATCGCTCCCGGTATCGGCTGGTCAAATGAAGTGATACAAGCGCTGATTTCCTATCAACGCGCCTTGACAGGAACGAATACCGATGCGAATGATTCGGTGGCCTGTACCTTTGTTTACACTTTTTAAGGGGAGGGATAATAATGACTAATCCAATAAAAAAGAGATTATTTGCCTACTTTTTACTTTCCGCTTCCTGCTTCCTGATTTTCACCGATACGGCTTTCGCGATGCATATCTCAGAAGGAATCTTGCCGCTGCCCTGGGCAGGCCTGTGGTTTTTAATAGCGCTGCCATTCTTGATAAAAGGAGTTGTTGATATAAAGAAAAAGGCAAAGGAAAACGCGAGTTTCAAGCCGCTCTTGGGCCTTATGGCAGCGGTAATCTTTGTTATTTCCTGTATGCCTGTGCCGGTACCCACCGCCGGGACCTGTTCACATCCCGCGGGAACCGGAATCTCCGCGATTTTGGTGGGGCCGGTAATGAGCATATTTATCACTTCAATCGCCCTTTTAATTCAGGCGCTTTTTTTAGCTCACGGCGGATTTACCACTTGGGGGGCAGATATAGTCTCAATGGGAGTGGGAGGGTCGTTCGCCGCTTATTTCGCCTTTAAAATCCTGCGCGGGCTAAAAGCCAATTTATTTATCAGCGGCTTTATCGCGGGAGTTTTAGCGGACTGGGTAACCTACATAATTACTTCTTTTGAATTGGCTTTGGCGTTACACGGCACTAAACCGCTGGGCCCGCTCTTTACTGCGATTCTGGCCGCGTTTATCCCCACCCAATTACCGCTGGGCATATTGGAAGGATTCCTTACCGCGGGGATGATTGTTTTTGTGAGTAAGAGGAGGCCGGATATCCTGGCGGCATTAGGGGTGATAAAGGAAACAGCGTTGTCAAAAAATAAAGGCGCGATAGCGCGATGGGTAGTAATCTTGTTTTCTTTAGGGTTATCTGTTTCATCGGCGCGGGCTGAAAACAAATGGAGCGGGGTAGATGAAAGCGTGGTTGAAAAGGTGGCGCAAGAACACGGCAGGAGCGCTCTGACCCCCTTTATCAATACCGACCAGGGGGATTTGCTGCTTTTTGTTTTTCTTTTGGCTGGTGTTTTTGGGGGTTTTGTGTTAGGTTATCTCTGGAGAAAGCTTTTTGTGGAAAAAGACGGTTTAAAACATGATACGGGAACTATTCAGCGATAGCTTCGCCCTGAAAGAAAATTATCTTACCGGTATTGATGCCCGGATAAAGCTTCCCTTTATCATCGCGGCAATGTGCGTGTGCGTCTCATGCCTAAAAGGCGCCTTACCCCTAACGATAGCGGCGGCAGTGTTTTGTTTTTTGGGCAGCATTAAGATACCCTTGCGGGTTATGCTGGCAAGGGTATCTGCTCCGTTAGGGATTGCCATAATGGTAGTATTCCTGCAGGTGTTCTTTTCAGGAAAAAGCCCTATTATTAAAATCCAGCTATTCGGCCACACCTTGGTTGGGTACAAGGAAGGCTTGGAATTGGGACTGTTGATTTTGTGCAGGGTGATAGGGAGCGTGTCATTGATTATTTTCCTAAGCATGACCACTTCACTTGATAAATTACTTGCCGCGGCCAGGTATTTTAAGGTGCCGGCGACAGCGGTTGAGATTACGATGCTCGCGTATCGCTACATCTTTATGTTGTTTGAAGACGTCTCTATTGTGCGCCAGGCCCAAAAGATGCGTTTGGGCTATAGCTCGCCCTTAAAGAGCCTGCGCTCTATGGGCGAGCTTGCCGGAGCCGCTGTGATTAAGGCCTACGACCAATCTTTGGCGATACAGGAAGCGATGATGCTTCGCGGTTATAAAGAAAGGATGATTTATAGCAGCGCGCCCCCCTATACCCGCAAAGACTTTGTCGCGGCGGCCATATTCAGCGCGGTTTTGTCGGCCTTGCTGCTCATAGCTCATTACAGCGTATGAATTTAAAAGAGAAAATACTCATAGAGACGGAGGCGCTCACGTTTAGCTATCCCGACGGTGTGCGGGCGCTTGAGGACATTAACTTATACATTAAAAAGGGCGAGTTTGTGGGGATATTAGGCGCGAATGGTTCCGGTAAAACTACGCTATTACGGCTGTTAAACGGCTTGCTTAAGCCGGCCCAGGGAAAGGTGCGTCTGGAGCAAGAGGATACGCGCGGGATTAACAGGGACGCCTTATTTAGCAGGGTGTGCACCTGTTTTCAGAATCCCGACCATCAATTGTTCGCGCCTACGGTTGGCCTGGACATTGCCTTTGGCCCGGTTAATCTGGGCCTGCCAAAGGATGTGGTGCGCGCGCGGGTTGAAGGCGCGCTGAAGGACGTGGATATGTCCGGATATGATAATCGCGCCATCAACAGCCTAAGCTACGGCCAGAAAAAAAGGATTTGCCTGGCTGGAGTTTTGGCAATGGGGCCTGAGGTGATTTTGCTGGATGAGCCGACTTCTTCATTAGACCCAATGGGGGTTAACGCGATTATGCGCCTTTTGAAGGACTTGAATAAGCGAAAAGGCGTAACCATGGTGATGTCCACGCATTCCATTGATTTGGTGCCGGTTTTTATTGACCGGGTGATTGTATTGCACAAGGGAAGAATCGTCAGTGAAGGCACGCCCCGGGAAGTGTTTTCTGATTCCAAGAAGCTTAGTGACGCCAAATTGCGCCTGCCGCGTATCGGCGAGCTTTTTGATGTTTTAAGGAAGGAAGACGGCCTGGAGACGGACAATTTTCCCCTTACTGTGGGAGAAGCAAGGATTGAGTTAAAAAGCCTGTTAAATTTATGAACTCTATAGCTCTGCAGCTCAAAAAAGGCTATACCACCGGCACCTGCGCCCAGGCCGCGGCAAAGGCAGCCGCGGTTATGCTTACTACAGGAAAGATGTTAGAGTCGGTTGAAGTGGAAATTGCCTGCGGCAATGTGTTGAATATCGTGTTGTGCGATCAGGAAATTACTCCAGAATACGCCAGATGCGCGGTGATTAAGGATTCCGGGGATGACCCGGATATTACCCATGGGGCCAAAATCGTTGCCGAGGTAAGGCCGGCGTCAAAAGCGGGTATTCTTATTAAGGGAGGCATTGGCATTGGCAGGGTAACCAGGCCCGGCTTGCCTGTCTCTGTGGGTGAATACGCGATTAATCCCGTGCCGCGTAAGATGATTGTTAGGGAGTTGTCGCCATACTTAGCTTATTTTCAAGGCATAGAGGTTGTTATCAGCGTTCCTCGGGGCGAAAAGCTGGCGAAGCAAACATTTAACCCTCGCCTGGGCATAGAGGGCGGTATTTCCATATTAGGAACTACCGGAATTGTTGAGCCAAAGTCTTTATCCGCGTATCAGGCTTCTTTGTCCCTGCAATTGGACGTGATTAAGGCCTCCGGCAGCATCAGGGTGGCATTGGTTCCGGGATATGTGGGAGAGAAATTCTGCAAAGAGGCGTTAGGCATAAAAGATGATATAATAGTCAAGTCCGGCGACCACATCGGTTTTATGTTTGAGGAGTGCGCCAAAAAGGGGATTAAGGAAGTGGTTTTTGCCGGGCACATCGGGAAATTGGTTAAGGTGGCCAACGGCCAGTTTAACACCCATTGCCGGCATGGCGATGGGCGTTTGGAAAC
>SCPY01000146.1 GCA_004299495.1 bacterium
TAATAAGGCAGATTAAGGATAAAAACTGAAGGCTGAATACTTAGGAGAGAAGGAAAAGTATGGGCGAAAAACGTTGCGGCATAGCGGCGATTGTGGGAAGGACCAATACCGGCAAGTCCACCTTGCTGAATAGTATTTTGGGCAAGAAGGTAGCTATTGTTTCTAAAGTTCCCCAGACTACCAGAAATATTATCAGGGGAATACTAAACGAGGCCCGCGGACAGATTGTCTTTGTGGATACGCCCGGGCTGCATAAGCCAAAACACCGCCTGGGTAAATATATGAATATTTTAGCCGAGGATTCCGCCAAGGGCGCGGATGTGATTATTCACCTGGTGGATGCCTCCGAGAATATCGGTGAAGAAGAGGAGATGATTGTCAGTTATCTTGCTAAAGCAAAGGCGCCGATAGTTCTTGCTTTAAACAAGATAGATTTAGGGGGCAAGTTTATCCCCGAATATCTTAAGCTCTGGGAAGAGAAAAAAGGCAAGCCCGTTGCCGAATTAACCAAAGAATTAACCGTCATTCCTGTTTCCGCGCTTAAGGGGACAAATACAGGCATGCTCCTGGATGAGCTATTTTCGCTTATGCCGGAAGGCCCGCGGCTGTATCCTGAAGATATGTCAAGCGATTTCCCGCAGAGGCTGGCATACGCGGATATCATCCGCGAGAAATTATTTGAATGTATGCGCCAGGAACTGCCGCATTCAATCGCGGTCCTGGTAGAGGAGCTTGTGGAGCGCTCTAAGGCGCTTACCTATATCAGGGCGGAAATTTTTGTGGAGCGGGATTCCCAGAAGGGGATGGTCATCGGCGATAAAGGGCAGATTGTAAAAAAAGTAGGCAGCCTTGCCAGGGAAGATTTGGAAAAGTTATCCGGCAAAAAGGTGTATTTAGAATTAGCGGTTAAAGTCAAAGAAAATTGGCGCCAGGATGAGGAAATTTTAAGGCGGATGGGGATTGTTATGTGATATGGAGGCGAGAAGCGATATTTTTGTCAGCGTGGCGCGGATGCGCGCCCTGGAAGAAAAAGCGGTTAAGAGTGGAATCGCCATATCCGCCTTAATGGAAAGCGCCGGTAAGCACGTGGCGGATGAGGTTATGAAATCAGCTGAAACGGTTAAGCCAATCAGCGTATTTTGCGGCTACGGTAATAACGGCGGGGACGGGATGTGCGCGGCAAGGCATTTGATAGAGAATGGTTATGCGGTGAAGATTTTTCTCGCCGGTAAGCCTAAGCCATTCAGCCCTCAAGCGCGGGCCTGCTACGATAAACTTGTAGACTTAAACCATAAACCCCAAACCATAAGCGCTCAAGACGAGATTGAAAAGGCATTTGGCAATATCGGAGAATCCCAGCTTATCATTGATGCCTTGTTTGGTATCGGCATAAGAGGGCCGCTGGATGATTTTTATCAAAAGCTTATAACCAGGATCAATAGCTCCGGAGTACCGGTAATCGCGGTAGATATTCCCAGCGGTTTAGACGCGGACAGCGGAAGGCCCCTGGGCGCAGCCATAAAAGCGCATAAAACCATCACCTTCGGCTATCCCAAGGCGGGCTTTAATAATCCAGAAGCAAAAGCCTATGTCGGAGAATTAGTTATAGCGGATATCGGCCTGCCAAAGTCCATCCAATGACAGATCTGAGAGGAAAAGCGACTCTTAGCATAAATCGTTTGACTTGGTGGCAATTCTATGATATATATAAGAGCAATGGGGTCTAAAAGTGGTACGTTTGAAGGGGGAACTGCCACTATAAAATAATCCAAACCTTCGCTCACAAAGCGGAGGTTTTTTGTTTATTTCTGCTAAAAATAATTTTATGAGAGAAAAGAGCATTCAGGCAAGGCCTTTCTTAAAATGGGCCGGCGGCAAGGGGCAGCTTGCTGTTTTAGATTGCTTTTAAAAATTAGCAGCTAGTTATTGTTGGGAGGTAAATAATGATGACTAATAAGGAAAGGGAAGATATTAAAATTATTTTAGGTTACTTATGGAGAGATGAAGAGAGGCATTACCAGTCCGCTCCATGCAAAAATCATATATTTCTTGTTTTAAAAAGATTGGCAAGAATTGTCGGGCATGAAGCGATTTAATGGGCATTAACCTAAAGCTTAAAAGAAAACTTGCACAAGCATACAATAGCCCATCACAAAAAGCCAGGGTTTTGACAGAGGGATGGCTTAAGAATGAGGCTTATTGCCCAAACTGTGGGAATGAGTATCTTGAAAAATATCCAAACAATACGCCCGTTGCTGATTTTTTCTGTGAAAATTGTAGTGAGGATTTTGAGTTAAAAAGTAAGAGTATTGGGTTCGGGAAAAAAGTGCTTGACGGAGAGTATGAATCAATGCTTGATCGATTGGCCGATGCGCACAATCCGAACTTATTTTTACTAAGCTATGATTTGAGCTCATATCAGGTTTCTGATTTCCTTGTTATCCCAAAGCAATTTTTTATTCCCGAAATCATTGAAAAAAGAAGTCCTTTATCAACTACCGCTAGAAGGGCAGGGTGGACAGGGTGTAATATTTTATTAGACAGGATACCCGAGACCGGTAAGATTTTTTTGATTAAGGATAAACAGATTAAGCCAAAAGAAGATGTTTGCGCTGTTTGGCAAAAAACCCTATTTTTGCGGGAAGAAAGGAAGATTCAATCGAGAGGTTGGATTTTAGATGTTATGCGTTGCATTGAATTAATTCGCAAGAAAGAGTTTACTCTCGCAGACATTTACAAATTTGAAAACATGTTAGCTATACAGCATCCGGACAACCGGCATATAAAAGACAAAATTCGGCAACAGCTACAAATTTTACGGAATCGGAACTATATTCAATTTACAGGGAAAGGCGAATATCGTATTATTTAGCGTGGGAGATTGTGGTGGGAGAAAAATTAAGGTTAGCAATCTACGTCTCACAAGGAGCAGGGCATTAAACATGATGAGCGGTTTATAGTAGCGAAATGCGAAAGCTGTCCGCTGGAGTGGAAGTGATACGATGGTGTCAGTTCTTGACATAGGACATTCAAAATAAGGACAAATAGGGACAGCAACCGTTTTTTCCGTAATGGATAGATGATATGGCTCTGCTTTCACAAATGCATGCCGGTGAGCTGATGAATAGCACTCACCCCCCTAAAAGTTAATTAACCGCGCCCTTTAAGGCCACTGTCGCTAAAAAAACGGCCAAGAGCATCTTTACAGATTGCGAATTGGATTGACAAAGTGTAAAGAATGGAAAATCGCCCGTTGAGTGGCTTGCCCCTATACAATTCCCTATACAATACCTATACGATATGGTAAACTTGAATTATGTTTAAAGCCCAATATCGAATAACAACATACCTCTTAAAACTGTTTGAGCAGATTGCTGTCACGGCTGCGCTTGTCAGAAGCTCGCGGCTGAAAGTGTCTGTTAATACTTCCTTGGAGCGGGATGCTTTTGCCCGGAGCGTTCACTCATCGACATGGATCGAAGGCAATCTCCTGTCTCTGGCTCAAGTTCGGGCCGTGGTTGACGGTAAGGACCTACTTGTCGAAGAGAAGCAGAAGACCGAAGTCGCCAATTGTGTTGAAGCCATGCGGCAGATATTAAAGATCAAGCATAAGCCAGTCACAGAACAGGGACTTTTGGCTGTGCATGGCCGCATGATCAAGGGGCTTTTGGCGAAAGATCGAATAGGCCAGTATCGCAGTGTGCAGAACTATATCGTGGATGCCCGCAATAAGGTTATCTTTACCCCTCCGTCTCCAGCACAGGTGGCTGGCCGCATGAAGGCCCTTTTTGTTTGGGCGAAGGATGAATCTTTGCATCCAGTGGCTCGAAGCGCCATCTTTCAGCATGAGTTTTTGACGATCCATCCCTTTGTGGATGGCAACGGCCGCGTTGGCAGGGCGGTCGGCCAGTGGTTTCTTTGGGAAAAGGGAATGGATCCGCTTTGCACCTTAGGACTTGATGATTTCTTTGCGCAGGATCGGCCGCGTTATTATGACATGATCCAGCAGACGCGCGATATGGATGGGGACTTTACGCATTGGGTGGAATATGTTGCCCAAGGTCTGGCGTGGGCGCATGACGATGTCCAAAAAAGGATCAAGGCCGGAACGCTTCGGTTGCAAGGGGTAACACTTACGCCTAAACAGGAAGAGCTTTTAGGGATGCTGGAGAAAAAAGGTGATTTAGGCGCGTTAGAAATCGGAAAGACCATGAAGATCAATCGCGCTCGCGTCAATCAGCTCATCAG
Source organism: bacterium (assembly GCA_004299495.1). Taxonomy (GTDB): domain Bacteria; phylum Omnitrophota; class Gorgyraeia; order Gygaellales; family UBA12090; genus SCPY01. The sequence goes on from SCPY01000146.1 coordinate 4,249, forward strand.
GCCGCTTGTTCATTTGGGCATGGTCACAAGAGAAGGCGCGGCACGGGCTGTTCGATACCGCCTGAATGAGAAATAATTTCACACAGATGCGGTTTGATAATACATCGGATTAAACGGCGTCGGCCGGCTGATCATTAAGTTCCTAAAAAGATCCATAAAATACTTGCTTGTAAATCAGTTCGGCTTATACTAAAATACCAATTATGGATATACGCATTTACTACGAAGATACGGATTGCGGCGGGGTGGTGTATTACGCCAACTACCTGCGCTATTTTGAGCGCGCCCGCACGGAATACCTGGAAACCAGAGGCATATTCGTCAAGGAGTGTATCCCCAAAGGGTTCTTCTTTGTGGTGGCGCATCAGGATATTGATTATAAGGCTCCGGCTTTTTATGGAGATGTTTTAAATATAGAGATAAAGGTTTCCGGAATATCGGGAGCCAGTTTTGGTTTTGATTATGTGGTAAGGAACAAAAAGAGCAATCAAATTATTGCCACTGCCGGCACAACCCTGGTTTGCGTAAATAAGGATATCCAGCCGATGAAGATCCCCCAGGATATAAGAGAGAAACTGGTTGCCGCGGGATGATTAATCAAAAACGGCTCACTAAATTAATTCAAAGCCTCATCCGGATAAACTCCGAGAACCCTCCGGGAAACGAAACTGAGATCGCCCGCTTTGTGCAAGACTATCTGGGAGGTTTCGGCCTGAAATGCGCGGTATATGAATTTGCCCAAAATAGGCCGAATGTGGTTTCAATCCTCAGGTCAAATTCCAGAGATGCCAAAACCATTCTCATCAGCCCGCACTTGGATACGGTGCCGGCGGGAAAGGGCTGGAAATTCCCGCCTTTTTCCGGCCTGATAAAAAACGGTAAAATTTATGGCCGGGGCGCGACGGATTGCAAGTGCAATCTGGCGGTGGCGATGGAGGTTTTAAACAGCTTAAGCGAGGAAAAGGCGAAATTAAACCGGCATATTCTTTTTGCCGCGACCGCGGATGAAGAGGCGGGCTCAGGATTAGGGCTGGTGCCTTTACTTCAAAAGAATATCCTAAAGTCGGATTACGCGCTGATATTGGATTCGGATGAGTTTGATATCGTGGTGGCGCAAAAGGGGTTGATTCACTTTAAGATTTCAGTTTCTGGGCGCAAGGCGCACGGAGCCTATCCCTGGAAGGGAATAAACGCCATAAATATCGCGTCCGGCATAATAAAAGACCTTGAAAATTATAAATTCAGTTATAAAAAACATCCGCTTTTGCGCCGGCCCACCATCAATATCGGAACTATTCAGGGCGGAGATAAGGTGAATATGGTGGCGGACTGGTGCGTGTTTGAGGTGGATTTAAGGTATCTTCCGGAAATGTCCGCGAAGGCGATTCTCGCGGATATAAAAAAGCTTATTGCCGGGAGGGCGAAGAAATTTACAATAGAAATTGACGGCCTGCAGAACCCTTACGAGATCGCTAAAGATCATCCCCTGGTCCTGGCATTGTCAAAGGCCTGGCGCAGGCATAAGCCGAAGGCGAAATTAAAAGGCTCCGAAGGCGCCACGGTAATTACCTTCTTTAAAGAGAAAAATATCCCGGCGGTGGCCACAGGGTTCGGTTCAGAGGGATGCGCCCATATCAATGACGAATATGCCGAAATAGGCGAGCTTTGCCGGGGGGCAAGAGCGCTGGAGGAATTTTTAAAAGGAGAATAATGAAGATTTACCTTACGATTACCAAAAAACCGAAATTAAAAAAACCGATTTTGATCTGCGCCTGGCCGGGAATGGGCGAGGTGGCTTTTAAACTAGGGGCGTATTTAAAAGAGGCCCTCAAGATGGAGGAGTTTGCCGCGCTTGAGGCGCCGGAATTATTCCCTCCCACGGGAATCTGGATTCAGGATAATATCATCCAATTGCCGAAGTCGGGCACAGGAAAATTCTTCTTTTATAAAAACAAAACAGGCCTTAATGATATTATCCTTTTCTTAAGTGACGCCCAGCCGCTTTTAGAGCATTCGGTGGAATATTGTAAAAAGATTCTAAGTTTAAGCAAGGAGTTAAGGGTAAAGAGGGTATTTACCTTCGCGGCTATGCCTCAGGCCATTGACCATAACGCCAGCGCCGAGGTGTGGTTTTCCGCGACGAGCAAAGCGATAGTAACTGAATTAAACAGCCTGAAGATCGGCCTCAAGCAGCTTTCTGCCGGACAGGTAAGCGGCCTGAACGGGCTTTTGTTAGGGATTGCCAAGGAGATGGGCTTTGAGGGGGTTTGCCTGTTGGGTG
>SCPY01000147.1 GCA_004299495.1 bacterium
CCCGCCTCTTTCAGGAACTGGTCGTCTCCCGGATTATATCCGCATTCAGGAAGCCATATCCCGCGCGGGGCGCGCCCAAAGACCCTTTCGTACTGGGATACCGCGCACTTCAGTTGGGCGCGAATAGAAGATTTAGCCACTTCCATCAGCGGAAAATAGCTATGCGTTGCCGCGCAGGTGATGATTTCCAGCTTCCCTAGATCCTGGAATTTCTTAAAGGCAAGCGTCAGGTTGCGATTATACTGATGGAAGATGTCGCGGCAACGGCTGAAACGTTCCCGGTACATACGCGCCAGCCGGTTAAATTCCGGCTCAAGGCTGGTACGCTCAATTTCCCTTCCGGCCAGCTCTATTAATTTTTCTATATGCGCAAGGTAACGCTCCTGAAGAAGGCCGTCGGAAAGCATAGAAATAAGCGTCGGAGTAAGAGACATCGTCAGCCGAAAATCCACCTTATCTCTTGCCAGATTTTCAAAAACCTCAATTAAAGGTATATAGGTCTCAGTGATTGCCTCATACAGCCAATCCTCTTCCAGGAAATCTTCAAATTCAGGGTGGCGCACATAGGGCAGGTGCGTATGTAAAACTAAACAAAGATACCCTTTATTCATTCTTGATTAATTGATTGACCGGTTACCTGGTTTCCTTGATTACCGCCGGCGTGATGGCGCGCTCATCTATGCCATCGGAAGATTTGGCCTTTACTGGAAAGTCTTGTTTGCCATCCGGAAGGCTGAAACGCAAAGAAAATGTCCCATCCGGCCTCAGAGCCACAGGATTGCCCTGCACGGTTACTTTTGAGCCCGGCTCTGTGGCTCCATACAGGATCAACTCCGTGTTTACAATGAGCCAGAATTTTCGCTCCTGTTTCCTTACAGGGCTTACGCCTGCCGAAGAAATACCTCCGGAAAAAAGGTTTTGCTTCTCTGTGTTTATCCAGGGCTTTTTTAATCTGACCGGAGAACCGCCCAAACCCGCGGCGCCGGTATAAAGCCTGGCGAAAAGCTCATCGGGAACCGCCCATTCCTCGTCAGTTATCCAGGATGGCCCTTCAAGAGGAGTCATCACGATGTTAGAGCGGACTATCACGATAAATCTGCCGTCGCTTAATTTTAACCCAAAATCCACGCACCAGCTTCTTCCCGGCCCTCCGGTATCAACATACCAGCTGTTTGCCTCATGGTTTATCTCAATGTCAAAAAAACGATGGGCATTGGAGCCGTTAAAGTTAATATAACTTACGTCATAAACCCTCAAGGCATTCCTGGCGCTGTCAAATAAACCTCCCAGCTCCTTTCTGAGCCTTTGATATGTCGCCTCGCGCACTTCCCAATAGGCATAAAGCCACCAGGGGTCGCGCACCTGCGCTACGATAATGTCTTTATCGTACTTCCCGGGCAGTTCAAATCTTTGAGTAGCTGCGGAAGGCGCGCCTAAGGCTTGGGCCATATGGGTTATTTTATTTTCCGGATAACCAAGCCCGGATAAAGGCCTTACTGTCTTTTTAGGCCGCGATTCCCTTTTTATCCGCGGCGATTTTGCGGGCGGCTTTTCCAACCTAAGAACCCTCTTTTTCCTCGCCACAACTTTCCGCAGGGCTTTGCGCGTACCTCCGGATAAGTCTTTAAGCTTCCGGCTTATTTTCTTTAATTTCTTAACTATCTTAGCCATCGCTTCCCCTCCAATGGCTCCCGAAGGGAATCCGGGATGAATTGGAAAAAAATGGAGGATAAACGCTTCTATCCTCCATACACGCCTCCCCCCATAATATTATTTAATTATTCCTGTTATATCCGAGGCAAGCTCATTTCTTACCCAATGCCTCTTTCAGGTCTTTCTCTAACGTTTCCTTCAGGCGGGTAACGCGCTCAAGCTCCACCTTTAAGGCAGATTCAGCAACCTGTTCCTGAGATAATGTTTTCTTGGCTGCATCGTGAGCGCCTTTTTCTTCGGCTAACTGCGCCTGGATATTCTTTAGTTCTTCCGAAATAGCGGACTTTTCTTTCTCAAGTTGGACAATTTTGTCTTCCAGTTCAAAAGCGCGCGCCGCCCTTTCGTTCGCGAAATTTCTCTGGCGGCTTAAATTTCCTTTGGCTCCCAGAAAAAGCAATAGAAAGATAACAACCAGAATACCCAAAATTGCGATCACTCTATTTTTTGCAATGTCCTCCATTATCGCCTCCGATGCTTCGCCCGGCCCCCTCTTTCAGAGGCAGGCGGAGAAACAAATTTATTTAAACTGTCCTCGTGATATCGGCTCTTGCGCTGCCTGCGTTTCCTGCTTTTTAACCTTGGCAACCTTGGGCAAGACCACAATCTCCACCCTCCGGTTTAAACGCATCCCTTCCTTGTCTTCGTTGGATGCCACCGGTTTAAACTCGCCATATCCGATAGCCGAAAGCCTGCTTTCGGAAACTCCTTTTTCGGCAAGATAATACAAGACACTTAATGCCCTGTGAGAAGACAACTCCCAGTTGGATTTCCATCCCGAATATTTTATCGGCTGGTTATCGGTATGGCCCTCAACACCGATAGTAAAATCCGACAGGTTCTCGCTCAAAACACTGGTAACCTTATCCAGGGTGGGAAACGCCTCCGGCTTAATTTTATCCTTGCCGGAATCAAAAAGTATATCCGCGACAAAGGTTATAACCAAACCTCTCTCCGCCATCTCCAGGCGCACCTGTTTATCGGCGATCTCCTGCTTAAGCCGGTCAGCCAGGAGATTATGCGCGGCGGTTAACTGGTCAAGCTGGCTGCTTAGCTCTCCGATCTTTTGCACGTCGGAACGGCGCCCCCGCTGAAAAATTACGGTACAGCCGGATGTGATGATGCTTGCAGATAGAATAAAAACCATAAAATACATTTTGCGCTTCATTTTATCTTGCCCCTCCTTCTTGTATCTTTCTTTTACAGATTAACATAGCCGATACATCAAGTCAAGCAAAATCATTATTTTATCAGCGTATTCTTGATAATAAATCCGGCAAAAACAATGGAAACCATTGACATTAATTTAATCAATATATTAAGAGATGGCCCGGCGGTATCTTTAAAAGGGTCTCCCACCGTATCGCCTACCACCGCCGCCTTGTGCTCGGATGAACCTTTGCCTCCGAAATGGCCTTCTTCTATGTATTTCTTGGCGTTATCCCAGGCGCCTCCGGAGTTTGCCATCATTACCGCAAGGACGAATCCCGAGACCGTAGCGCCCATAAGTAAACTTGCCTGCGCCTCTACGCCGATTAAGATTCCCACTAAGATAGGGGAAAGTATTGCCAAGAGAGACGGTAAAATCATTTCTTTTTGCGCCGCGGTTGTGGCGATTCTTACACATCCGGCATAATCTGCTTTTGCCTTGTCTACACCTTCCAACAACCCCTTAATCTCCTTAAACTGGCGCCTTACCTCAACCACAATCTTGCCTGCCGCCCTGCCTACCGCCTGCATGGTCAAAGAGCAAAATAAAAAGGGAAGCATTCCTCCTATAAATAGGCCCACCACAATACGGGGATCCATTAAATCCAGCTTTAAATCCTTGCCCAAAATAAGCGCCTGGTCCTTATAAGCGGCAATTAAAGCCAGGGCGGTTAACGCGGCCGAGCCGATAGCAAAGCCTTTGCCGGTTGCGGCGGTGGTATTGCCCAAGGCATCCAGGGCGTCGGTACGCTGCCTTACCTCCTGAGGCTGATGCGACATCTGGGCGTTTCCTCCGGCATTATCCGCTATCGGGCCGTAGGCATCGGTAGCCAAGGTAATACCTAAGGTAGAAAGCATGCCCACCGCCGATATGCCAATGCCATACAAACCGGCGTTAAAATTACTCGCTCCGCCAGACAGATAAAAAGAGGCAAGAATAGCGATTCCCACAACCACTACCGGAACCAGGGTAGAAAGCATGCCCACGGAAATTCCGCTGATGATTACCGTCGCGGGCCCGGTTAAGGCGGAATTCGCAATGCTTTTTGTGGGCCGATACCGCGACGAGGTGAAATACTCTGTAACCGCGCCGATAATAATCCCGGCCAGTAACCCTGAAATTACCGCCCAATACACCCCTAAATGCTCATTGCCTAAGGTATATTTAACCAGAAAAAATGAG
>SCPY01000148.1 GCA_004299495.1 bacterium
GCCCGGAGTTAACCCGGTATATCGGGCTTTCACCAAGGCAGGTTCTCGCGGCAAGGATAAAGCTGGGTTTGGGTTATCCCGCGGACAAAGGATTGTTCCAGTTAGGCGGAGAAAATGGTTTAAGGGGCTTTGACTATAAGACCATTAACGGATCGCAGGCGATGATGCTTAACTTAGAGTATCGCCGTGACCTGCTGAATAATTTAGATTTAAGATTTTTTGATAATCTCATTTCTCTTGATAAAATACAAGGCGTAGGATTTTTTGATGCCGGGAAGAGCTGGTTTTCAAGCTTTGGCGGGCGAAGTTTTAAAAAGGATGCCGGGTTAGGGCTTCGCCTGCATTTTAATTTAGGATCGTTCTTAGAGAAGTTTATCTTGCGCTTAGACGCGGCACAGGCAATCAACGCGCCCAAATCCAAGCGGAATTACTGGTTAGGCTTTAGCCATACCTTTTAAGAAAGGAGCGAAAAAAGTGGTTGAGAAAAGCGAATATAAGGGAAAGCCGATTATTGTGATAAAAAGGGATGAGAACGATAAGTTCCCTTTTTCTTTCGGGGTAGCCAAGGCCAGGTTGATTATGGAAAACCTGGATGAAATAAAAAAGTTCATTGAAGAAAATGATAAAAAGTAAATCCCTTTCCGGCATTGAGCAGAAGCTGCAGAGCGCGGAGGACGGCTCATTCAGGCAGCATGTTTTGCAGACAGCCAAGGATTTTAAAACCTCCTGGATTGAGTTAGGCCGCTCTCTATACGCGGTATGGAAGGATAAATTATATAAGGAGTGGGGCTATAGCACGCTTGAGGCGTATACCGCTAAGGAAATCGGGATAAAGAAGATAACCGCGCTCAAGCTTTTAAGGAGCTATTATTTCCTGGAAAAGGAAGAGCCGGATTATTTAAGGAGCGAGGTCATCGCTTCTTCGGATAGCGCCCAGGTGCCGAATTATGAGTCTATTGATGTTTTGCGGATGGCCAAGAATAAGAAAGACTTAGACAGTTCTGATTATGCCCATTTGAAGAAAGAAATTTTTGAGAAGGGCAAAGACGCGTCCGAGGCTAAAAAAGACCTGACCGCTCTTATAAGACAGCGCCGGGAATTAGAGCCGGATGAGGCGCGCAAAGAACGAAGCCTTGCGGTCTTAAAAAGATTCTTGGGCGCCTTGAAAGCGCTCAAAAGAGAGATTGAGGTTTCTAAGCTTGCGAGCGCGTCCGTGATTAAAGATGCGCAGAATTTGATAGCCAGGATTGAAAGCGAAATCAATGTTTAAGCGTAAAAAGATTAAAGTGGGAAAGAAATATATTGAGGCAGTCTGGGTAAAGCTGCAGAGCAAGAATCTTATTCTGCTAAATGGAAGCCGCGGTTATGTGATGTGCGGTTATCTTAATCTCAGTGCAGCGGAGAAATTCAAGGATGCCGCGGTTAAAATTACCGGCGTCTCCACCATAGAAGAGGCATTAAAGGCCGCGGTGCATTCCGCAACCAGCCCCGCCAGAAGATTAGGCATTTATAATGGCCAGCCGATAAAAGAAGTTTTAAAGATTATTGCGTAATGAACTCGCTATATATCCATATTCCTTTTTGCCGTAAGAAATGCATTTATTGCGATTTCTACAGCGTTGCCTACGAGCAAAATCTTGCCGCGGATTATACGAATGTCCTCCGTGAGCAGATAAAGCAGTTAGATGGGTCATTTTCTACCATCTATATTGGCGGAGGCACGCCCACGGTATTAGGCAGGGAGGCGCTATCCAATCTGCTCGGGGGCTTGAAAAGATTTATTGGCCCCGAAGTTGAATTCACGGTAGAAGCGAACCCCGAGAGCTTAAGCAAGGATATTCTTGAACTATTTTTAGATTCAGGCGTAAACCGCTTAAGCCTGGGAATCCAATCTTTTGACAATGATAAGCTGAAAAAGTTAGGCAGAATACATAATGGCGCGTCTGGACAAGAAGCCGTATATCTGGCACAAGACGCCGGCTTTAAAAATATCAGCATAGATTTGATTTTTGGCGTATGGAATGAAACCCCGGAAGACTGGAAACAGGAATTACGAAAGGCGGCGGCTCTTCCCATTCAACACATCTCCGGTTATTCCCTCACTTACGAAAAAGACACGCCTTTGTTTGAGTTGGCGCAAGAAAAGAAGATTACGCCCTTAGAAGACGAAATCGCGGCGCAAATGTATGAAGAGACAATTGATTTTCTGCAAAAAGAGGGTTTCAACCAATATGAGGTCTCAAATTTCGCGAAGGAAGGATATGCCTGCCGTCATAATCAGAATTACTGGGAAAACAATTCATATATCGGCCTGGGGGCATCGGCAGTATCATATGTTGACGGCATAAGAAAAGAAAATGTTTCCGATGCGGGGGAATATATCGCAAGATATAAAAAGGAAGAGAGTTTAGAAGTATTTCAAGAAGAGCTTTCTCCGATAGAAAAAGCCAAAGAAACCGCGGCAGTAAAAATCAGGACCAATGAGGGCATAGATTTCAATTGGTTTAAGCAAAAGACGGGATTTGATTTTGGCGAGCTCCAGGAGGGCGCCCTGTCAAGGTTGACAGATAAGGGTTTAATTAGCTATAATATGCGCTGCGCGAAAGCTCCGCGCGTACATCTTACCCCAAAAGGGTTTTTATTCGCGGATACGGTTTCCGGCGAACTTCTTTGAAGAGGGTTATTTAAAAATGATTTACAAATTCATTGATGATAACGGGACATTCACGGTAGAGAACCCGCATAAATACAATCTCTATTTCCCGCTTACCAGTAAGGACGGCGCGCTCTTAAGCTCTATCAGCCCGAACCTGGCCGGAGATATAAAGAGGGATAACGAGCATTTTCTCACCCCGCCGGCAAGCATTGAGGACATAAGGAGCAATTGGCTGACCAGAAGAGACTTCTTTATCAGGACCGACTCTGAAACCATCCGGCTGTCTGCTCCATATCAGGATACCTTAGAGGCGGGGCTTTTGTACCATAAAATCATCAAGAAAACAAAGCGGCTAGAGATAGAGATTCTCAATTTTATTCCATATGATGCCGCGGTAGAGCTGATGCAGATAAAAGTCAAGAATATCGGCCAGAAAAGAATAAACATCAGGCCTACCTCTTTTATCCCTTTATACGGCCGTCCGGAAAAAAGCTTAAGAGACCACCGCCATGTTACCAGCCTGCTTAACCGCGTTTATTTTCATAAGTTCGGGATATTACTTAAGCCCACGATGGTCTTTGATGAGCGGGGCCATAGGGTAAACGAGACTACCTATTTTGGCCTGGGCCTTGAAGGCGACGGAAGCGCGCCCGTAGGGCAATTCCCCACCCTGGATTATTTTTACGGCGAAGGAAATATTATTTCACCGGATGCCATAGAAAAGAATATCAAACCGGCCAATAAAAAGCTTCCCGAATTTGACGGTAAAGAGGCTTGCGCGGCCTTGAGATTCAAAGAAAAAAGATTGGAAAAGGGCGAGACGGCAAGCTATTGCCTTATGCTGGGCCTTGAGGAGTCAGAGCAAAGAATAGAGGAGATCTTTCAAAAATTCAATTCCCCGGCCAAAGTACTTAACAGTTTTATAGAAACAAAACAATACTGGCGCACTTACCTTTCCGGTATTGATTTTAAATTTGGAAACAGGAACTTTGACAACTGGCTGCTCTGGGTAAAGCTGCAGCCGGCATTAAGAAAGCTCTTTGGCTGCTCGTTCCTGCCCCATTTTGATTACGGCAAAGGCGGCAGGGGATGGCGCGACCTCTGGCAGGATGCCCTCACCCTCCTTTTGACCGAGCCGCATACGGCCAGGAACTTTATTATCAACAATTTTAAAGGCGTGCGCATTGACGGCTCAAATGCCACCATCATCGCTAAAGACGGCACTTTCCTCTCGGACAGAAACCGCATCTCCCGGGTTTGGATGGACCACGGCATCTGGCCCTATCTGACCCTGCGGTTATATATACACAAAACCGGAGATTTGGATATCCTTTTAAAGGAAGACACCTATTTTCAGGATCATCAATTTAAGCGCGCCAGAGAGATAGATTACGCCTTCGCGCATCAGCAAGGCTATTCCTTAAAGGACAAGGAGGGCAGGGTCTATCAGGGGAGCATCTTAGAGCATATTCTGGCGGAAAATCTGGCGCAGTTTTTTAATGTGGGCAGCCATAATATCATCCGCCTTGAGCACGCGGACTGGAACGACGGCCTGGATATGGCCCCTGAACACGGAGAGAGCGCAACCTTTAGTTTTATGTACGCCTATAACCTGAGGGACTTATGTGATTTCTTAAACCGGCTTAAAATAAGGACTCAAACCGTAAGCATTTCAAAGGAACTGGCCTATCTGATAGACGCCGCCCAGAATCAGAAAAACTATGCCGATTACCGCTATAAGCAGTCAAGATTAGACGAATATTTAACCCGGGTAAAAAATATCAGCGGGGAAAAGTCCAGGATACACCTTGAGGACTTAATCGCGGATTTAAAGGTAAAATCAGATCACCTGTTTAAGCTGCTGGCTAAACAGGAATGGCTTCCTTGCGGATTTTTTAACGGCTATTACGATAATCAGGGCAGGCGCGTGGAGGGAAAAACCCCCGAGGGCAAATTGAATATGCTCCTTCCCTCGCAGGTATTTGCCATAATGAGCGGCGGTGCCGCGGAAGGCCAGATTAAAAAGATATGGCAGTCCATAAATAAATATCTGCGGGATAAAAAGCTGGGAGGTTTCCGGCTGAATACAAATTTTAATTCGCACTATAACCTGGATTTGGGCAGGGCTTTTGGTTTTTCCTATGGAGATAAAGAAAACGGCGCTTTTTTCAGCCATATGGTGGTAATGCTGGCCAATGCCTTGTACCAGAGAGGATTTATAGAAGAAGGCTTTGAGGCTATTAATTCCCTTTATGAAATGGCTGCCGGCCCCAAGGCAAAGATATACCCCCTGATCCCCGAATATTTTAATAACGAGGGAAGAGGGCTTTACTCGTATCTTACCGGCTCAAGCTCCTGGTATATCTATACTTTATTAGAGGAGATTTTAGGGGTTAAGTTTGTCCTGGGGGATATTCATCTGCGGCCGAAACTTACCGCCGGTAATTTCTTTGGCCGGGAAATAAGCGTGCAATTCCAATTAGGCGGTAATAAAATTCATCTTACCTACATAAGAGTTGCTGCCCGGAAAAAGGCCTATAAAATCAAAGAAGTGTATTTAGGAGACAAGAAAATCCCGCCGCAGCAAAATATCCACATAGTTAAGAAGGAAGCAATATCCGGGAAAGAAAACCACCTGCGGGTGTATTTGAAGTAGCTACCCCTTTTTTTCTATGCCGTCCAGGAGGCGCTGGAAGACAAAATGGTGCAAGGGAAGGCAGGCATACCAGTAAATCTTACCCAAAATTGACCGCGTATTATAGTAGGCAATTACCGAGAGTTTTCTTATGTCCTTTTCTTCGTCAACCTTAAATTCAAGCCATGCCCTGCCAGGTATCTTCATCTCCGCCCGCAAGAGCAGGCGGCGGTTTTCCTGAATGTCTTCTACGCGGAAGAAATCCACCACATCATTTATCTTCAAATGGGAATAGCTTTTTCTTCCCCTGATGGTGCCCGCGCCTAAGAAAATCCGGTCAATCGTTCCCCGCAGGCGCCACAGCCAGTTATCATAGAACCACCCCCTCCTGCCGCCAATCCGGCAGAAAGAGCGAAAGATACCCTCTGCCGATTTTTGCGTAAAAAGGTGATAGCTCACCGTATAGTTAGCGGGGGCTTTGATTTCATTTAATTTTAAGGAAAACTCGTAGTAGGGATGGTAGGCGTCAGACCAGCGGGTGGAGACCCGGTCCTGTTCTTCCCGGGAAAGGGCGCGCACGATTTGCTCTTTATAGGAGAGGGGCTCAAAAGGCAATAGGCTTTTAATCGCGTCATTTCGGCAGATGACTTCGTTTTTTAATCCCTCCAGTAAACAGCGGCTGATAGAATGCGGCACCGGGGTAAGCAGGCTGGCAAAATAGGCATACCATTTAAGGGGAACCAGGGGAAGGGGAAGAAAGAGGGTAGTTTTATGAAGCAGGCGGGAAAAAATCCTAAGCATCTCTTCATAGGTTAAGACGTCCCGGCCTCCGATATCAAAACTCTCACCACACGTCCGGGGCGCTTCCAGCGCGCCCACGAGATATTTGATCACGTCGCGCACTCCGACGGGCTGGCATTTATTTCTCGCCCAGCCGGGCACAAAGATAACCGGCAGGGTCCTCACCAGGTGCTGGATAATCTCATAGGAGGCGCTTCCCGAGCCGATAATTACCGCGGCCCTTAAGACCGTAACCGGCACCTTTCCTTTCCTGAGCGCTGCGGCTACTTCGGCGCGGCTGCGCAGGTGCGAGGAGAGTTTACTGCGCACATCGCCTAAGCCGCCCAGATAAATGATTCTTTTAAGGCCTTGTTCTTGCGCTATCTCCCGGAAATTGCAGGCGGCCAGGATATCCGCCTTTTCAAATTCTTTCGCGCCAAGATGCAGAGAGTGAATTAAATAGTAGGCAATCTCAATTCCGGAAAGCGCCTGCCTCAAATCCTCTTTCCGCAAGGCATCCGCCCTGGTTACCTCGGCTCCCGGCCAGGTGTTTTTATATGCCAGGGGGTCGCCCCTGACTATCGCCTTTACCTTATATCCTCTGGCTAAAAGCTCGGGGACTAACCTGCCGCCGATGTATCCTGAGGCGCCGCTGACTAAGATTTTGCCCGCGCCTTCAAGCGGCCGCGTTGGCAGGTCATAACAGAACAGCTCGCTGATTTCCGAAGGATTGCGCGGTTCCATATTATTGGCGCGATAAGGCGATAACCTTTTCCCTTAAGCCAAGGGCAATCGCTTCATAATCGTCCTGGGCTTTGTATTTAAGGCCGGCTTCTCTTAATTCATTTTGGGCGCAGGGTTTGCCGAAGATAACTTTGATTGGGCGGGGATTAGGAAAGGTTTGCGTCCGCGGCCAGGCGCGGTAGGACCCGGCAATATAGCAAGGCACAACCAGGGCATCAGTTTCTTTGATTAAAATCCCCGCGCCTTTTTTAAACTCTTTGGCCTCGCCGTCAATGGAGCGTTCTCCCTCAGGGAATATGCACAAGGATTTATTATGCCTCAAGACAAAGCCGGCGGCCTGCATGGCGAAGGTCAGGTTAACCGCCGGGTCAATGGCAATCAGCCGGGCGATTTTTATTGCCCAGCGCACTGCCGGGGATTGAAAATAACCGCTGTAGCCCAGGAAAAATAG
>SCPY01000149.1 GCA_004299495.1 bacterium
GATAGCCGCCTATAAAGGCGAAGGTTCGGCGATAAAGAAGCGTGATGATATGCATAAGATGGCGGAGGCAAATAAGGCCTACGCGCATTTTAGATGGTAACTATATGAAGAGAGAATTCTCAATAGATAAGATTCGCAACATCGGTATCGTGGCGCATATTGACGCCGGAAAAACCACGACTACCGAGAGGATATTATTTTATACCGGAAGGACCTATAAGATCGGCGAGGTGCATGACGGCACGGCCATTATGGACTGGATGCCCCAGGAGCAGGAGCGGGGAATTACCATCACCGCGGCTTGCACAACCTGTTTCTGGCATGACTGCCGGATTAATATTATTGATACCCCCGGCCATGTGGATTTTACCATTGAGGTGGAAAGATCGCTTAAGATTCTGGACGGAGCGGTTGTGCTCTTTGACGGGGTAAACGGAGTTGAGCCGCAGTCTGAGACGGTCTGGAGGCAGGCGGACAGGTATGGCGTGCCGCGGATCTGCTTTGTGAACAAAATGGACAGGCCCGCGGCCTCTTTAGTTGAGACAGTAAAACAGATACACGATCGCCTTGGGGCAAATGCCGCGGCGGTTCAGCTGCCCTACGGAACGGAAGATAACTTTATGGGCATGGTAGACCTTATTGAAGAGAAGCTTTATTTATTTGATGACTCTACCGGTAAAGAATATAAGAAGTTAGACGTTCCTGAGGACATGAAAGACAGGGTAAAGGAGGCCAAGGACAAGCTTGTCGAGCACCTGGCTGAAGCGGACGATGAGGCGATGAGTTTTTTTGTGGAAGGCAAGATCCCGCCAAAAGATATAATCAAAAAAGCAATCAGGAGAGCGGTGGTAGCCAATAAATTTGTCCCGGTTTTCTGCGGCACCGCTTTTAAGAATAAGGGAGTGCAGCCACTGCTGGACGCGGTCTGCGAATACCTCCCCTCGCCTTTAGACCGGGGCATGGTTAAAGGCACCGACCCCAATACCGAGCAGTATGAAGAGCGAAAGGTGGGTGACGATACGCCCTTTTGCGCCCTCTGTTTTAAGGTTGCCTCCGATCCTTATGTGGGTAAGCTTAATTTTGTGCGCGTCTATTCCGGGATTCTCGCTTCAGGCAGCTATATTTATAATGCCAGCAAAAGGGAGCGGGAGAGGGTTACCAAAATAGTATTGATGCATGCCAATAAGCAGGAAATAGTTGAGAAGGTATCTACCGGAGACATCTGCGCGCTGGTAGGGCTAAAGGATACCAAGACCGGAGATACTCTTTGCGACGATAAACAGCCGATAATCTTGGAGGCTATGCATTTTCCGGAGCCGGTTATTTCGCAGTCTATTGAGCCCAAGACAAAGAGCGACCAGGAAAAATTAGGCATGTCCTTAAGAAAGCTTATGGACGAGGACCCTTCTTTCAGGGTAAAATATAACAACGAGACAGGGCAAACTATCATCTCCGGGATGGGCCAATTGCATCTGGATATTATTGTTGACCGCCTCTCCAGGGAATTTAGCGTGGCTTCAACGGTAGGCCAGCCGCAGGTTGCTTATAAAGAGACCCTTACGAAGAAAGTGATTTCTACGGGAAAATTTATCCAGCAGTCTGGAGGACGGGGCCAATACGGCCATTGCGTGCTGGAGATAATGCCCCAGGAGGATCCGGGGGCGGGAGTAACCTTTGAGGATAAGTTAAAAGGCGGGGTAATTCCCAGAGAATTTGTTCCCGCGGTAAAGAACGGAGTAATGGCGGCGGCAAAGACCGGAATCCTGGCAGGATATCCGGTAATAGACGCCGCGGTAACCTTAATAGACGGTTCATATCATGACGTTGATTCTTCGGAGCTTGCCTTTCAGATGGCCGGTTCAATCGCTTTTAGCGACGGGCTCAGGCAGGCATCCTGCATACTCCTTGAGCCGATTATGAATATGGAGGTTGTGGTTCCCGAGGAGTTTATGGGGCCTATCATCGGTGACTTGAATTCCCGTCGCGCGAAAATAATCTCGCTTGGCCAGCGGGCGAACGCGCGGATTATTCATTGCCATGTCCCGCTGGCGGAGATATTTAATTACGCAACCATCATCCGCTCCCTGACGCAGGGAAGGGCGACTTATTCCATGGAGCCCTCTTTTTATCATGAGGTGCCTTCACATATAGCGCAAAAGATAAAGGAACGAGGCACGACAACACAAAGATTCGGCAAATAAAGGTTCTGGACGCGGGATATCGTTACCCGTTATCCGAATTAAACAGGAGGTGAATAATGGCTAAAGAAAAGTTTGTACGGAGCAAGCCCCACGTAAATATCGGAACCATCGGGCATGTTGACCACGGTAAGACTACGTTAACTTCGGCAATAACGCTTGTCTTGAGCAAGAAAGGTTTCGCCGAGGCTCGCGCCTACGACAGTATTGATAACGCTCCTGAAGAAAGAGAAAGAGGCGTTACCATCAATATCTCTCACGTGGAATATCAGACGGACAACCGCCATTACGCGCATATTGACTGCCCTGGCCACGCTGACTACATTAAGAATATGATTACCGGAGCGGCCCAGATGGACGGAGGAATCCTGGTGGTATCCGCGGCTGACGGCCCTATGCCTCAGACTAGAGAACATATCCTGTTGGCGCGCCAGGTAAACGTGCCCGCGCTTGTGGTTTTCTTAAACAAAGTGGATATGGTTGAGGATAAAGAATTGATTGACCTTGTTGAAATGGAAGTAAGGGATCTTTTGACCAAATATAATTTCCCGGGAGACAAGACCCCGATTATCAAGGGTTCCGGCTTAAACGCGATGAACTGCGCTTGCGCCAAAGATACCTGCCCTAACTGCAAGCCCATCCTTGACCTGATGAAAGCGGTGGATGAGTTTATACCTCTGCCAAAGAGGGACCTTGACAAGCCGTTCCTTATGGCGGTTGAGGATGTATTCTCCATAGAAGGCCGTGGAACCGTAGGTACGGGAAGGGTTGAGCGCGGCAAAATAAAACTGAACGATACCGTTGATATTGTGGGATTAAGGCCGGAGGTAGGAAAGACCGTGGTTACGGGAATTGAAATGTTCCGTAAGCTCTTAGACGAAGGCCTTGCCGGAGATAATGTGGGATTGCTTCTGCGCGGTGTTGATAAGAGTATTTTAGAAAGAGGGATGGTCTTGGCCGCGCCCGGGTCCATTACTCCTCATACAAAATTTAAGGCCCAGATATACATTTTGACCAAAGAAGAGGGAGGAAGGCATACTCCTTTCTTTAAGGGATATAGGCCTCAGTTTTATTTCCGCACCACAGATGTGACCGGAAATGTGCAGCTGCCCCAGGGGGTGGAGATGATTATGCCGGGGGATAACGCCATGCTTGAGGTGGAATTGATAACCCCGATAGCCATGGAAAAAGAATCGCGTTTTGCTATCCGCGAGGGCGGCCATACGGTCGGGGCTGGAGTGGTTTCGGAGATAATCGCCTAATGCAGAACATACGGTTAAAATTAAGAGCTTACGACCATCGCCTGTTAGACCAGGCGGTGGCCGGAATTGTGGAAACCGCAAAGAGAAGCGGGGCCAAAGTGGTAGGCCCCATACCTCTGCCGGTAAAGCGGGAGATTTACACGGTAAACCGCTCCCCGGTTATTGATAAAAAATCAAGAGAGCAGTTTTATTTAATTACCCACAAACGCCTCCTGGAATTGAGCGAGCCTACGGCCAAGACCATTGACGCCCTGCGCAAGCTTAATCTTCCCGCGGGAGTTGAGGTGGAGATTAAGTAATTCTTCATAAAAATATGTCAAACTATATTATCGGAAAAAAAATAGGTATGACCCAGATTTACGATGACACAGGACGCCTTACGCCGGTGACGGTTATTGAGGCTGGCCCCTGCCCGATAGTGTCGGTCAAAGAAAAGAATATTCAGGTCGGCTTTGACGCGGCAAAAGAAAAATCTTTAAGCAGGCCGGTGTTAGGCATATACAAAAAGGCAGGGGTTTCCCCGCGCAGGATTTTGCGCGAGGTCCCGAGGATCGCTAACCAGGAGTATAAGGCAGGCCAGGAGTTAAAGGTGGATATGTTTACGCCGGGAGAAAAGGTTGATGTCATCGGGACTTCCATTGGAAAGGGTTTTCAGGGAGGCATGAAGCGCTGGCATTGGCACGGAGGCCCGAAGACCCACGGTTCAACCAGCCACCGCAGGGCCGGCTCCATAGGTTCAAGCACTACCCCAGGGAGGGTTTGGAAGGGCCACCATATGCCGGGGCATATGGGCAATGCCAGGGTTACCGTATCCGGCTTAAGAGTGGTAAAGGTTGACCCGGAAAATAACCTTTTGGCGGTGAAGGGCGCGGTAGCCGGCTATAAGAATAACTACCTGATTATCCGCAAGACTACCAAACATAAGCGCCAGGTGATTAAGCCTGTTATCGCGGAGCAGAAGGCCGAGGCATTGAAGAAGGACGCCAAGAAACAGTCGGCGGCTAAAAAGTAAGAAAATTTAAATTACAAACCACCATACGCGCATAGGGTTAATTTAGACATGAAAACGAAAGCTGAATCAAAGAAAAAAATAGCGGATCAAAAACTCGCGGTATATGATATGCAGGCAAAAAAGATAGGCGAGATGGATTCGCCTTTTAACGGAAGCGCGAATCCCGCGGTTGTTTCTCAAGCGGTAACAATGTATCTTGCTAACGCGCGCTGCGGGTTGGCCGCGACGAAAACCCGGGGTGAGGTTTCCGGCGGAGGAAAAAAACCCTGGAAGCAAAAGGGGACCGGCAGGGCGAGGGCGGGCTCGACACGCTCTCCTCTGTGGAGGCATGGCGGGGTTGTTTTTGGAACGCATCCCCGGGATTTTCATTAC
>SCPY01000150.1 GCA_004299495.1 bacterium
CCGCGTCCTTTCCATATTTATTTTCCAGGTATTGCAGGATAAAATAGGAATTTAAACCCTCGTCTATGAACATTTCCTTATATTCATCGGAGCCGGCCAGATTATAAAACCACTGATGGCCGGTCTCGTGGGCAACCAGAAAGTCAAAATAGCGGCTCAAAAATCCCGGCAGGCGGTAAACCCTGGTATCAATGAGGATTAAATTTGAGGACTGCGTCCCGCCGTAGGCAAGGTAGCTGGGGGCGATATTAAATTCTTTATACGGATAAGGAGCGAACTTTTGGGCATAGAATTCCATTAAATCTTTCGCTGACTCAAGCGCTCTTAGCGCGGCGGGATAATCGCCTTCTAAATAATAAGCATTTATCTTAACACCGCTTGCCTCAAGCGATTCTACTTTGTAATCCGCGCTTAAGGTAAGCCCAAAATCTCTTAGCGGCAGCTCGGATTCAATAGAAAGCGTCTTTGTGCCGTCGCTATTTACGCTCTGCTTCTTTAACACGCCGCTTGATACCGCAATCTGCTCCCGGTTAACGGTGAGATTAACCGAATAATACGCGGCATCCGAGAAATACGGCTGATGATAAGGATAAAAAGGGTAATTATGCCAGCCCTCTTTATCCAAAACCGATAATATCGGATACCAGCGCAAGAGGCTGGTAATATTCCTATGCCAGCCGAACCTCCCCCAGGCGTGCGGGATAATTACCTGATAATTCAAATCCAGCTCGCTTGAGCCGCCGGGAGAAATTTCTTCCCCTAGGTCAACCCTTAGGATAGTCTCGTCATCATCTTCTATCCTGTATTGAAGCGGCTTTCCTCCTGAAGATACTCCGCCAATAGTTAAGTCCCCGGACTGAAATCCTTCCGGATAAAGATTCACCTTAAAATATGCCGCGTATCTTAAAATAAACTTTTTCTCTTTTTCGCTATATTTGCGGTGGGGATAGAGGTGAAAATATGCCGCGCTTATGGGCTTATCGCTGTTATTGGTAAAGGTAACTTTCTGCCTGGCCTTGATGGTATGACTGACTATATCTATAGAAGCGTCTATCTCGTATTTGGGATGCTCGTAAGCATAACAGACACTAGATAATAGGCAGCAGACGACAGACAGGAGACAGAAAATATATTTTTTAGCGGATAGGTAAAAATAAAAAGTGTTTTTGCTTTTTCTATACGCTACGCGCTCTACGCTATCCGTTATTTTCTTATCGGGCATATTGCGCATTTGGGTTTTGTCTTTTTGCAGAAATCCTTGCCCAGCCGGACAATGAGGGCGTGGTATTCATTATATAATTGTACATCTTTTTTAAGGTTTCCCATAAAGATTTCTTGCGCCCGGTGATAATCCACATCCTCGCAAAACAGCTTCTTACGGGAGAAAATTCTTTTGGTATAGGCATCCACCACAAAGACGGGATAGTTCCCGGCATAAAGCAATATGGAATCCGCGGTTTCCGGCCCGATTCCTTTTACGCTCAAAATCTCCTGCCGCAGTTCATCCAGGGGCAGGGAAAACATCTTTTCCAGCTTACCCTGATAATTCTTAAACAAAAAGTTTAAAAATGACTTTAATCTTTTCGCCTTGATATTAAAATATCCTGAAGGCCTGATCAGCCGGGCCAGTTTATTCAAGGGCAAAGAATGTAATTTTTGGGGAGTCAAAACCTTTGCCCTTTTTAGATTATCTATAGCCCTGGAGACATTCTGCCAATTCGTGTTCTGGGTAAGGATAGCCCCCACAATGACCTCAAACGGCCCGTCGCCAGGCCACCAATCTTGAGGCCCGAAGCAGCGGTATAATTTATCATAAATACCCTCTAAGTTTTTTCTTAACTGATTATCACTCATTCCGCTACGAACTTAATTCCAGGGGATTAAACCCATAATAAGCAAAGATGGTGTACACGGTGGCTGAAAGCGAGCCCGTGTCTTTGCCCTTAGGGGTCATCCAGCCGTGGCCGGTATCCATAAAATCAGTTGAGGCATAGGGTAGGCAGCCCTGTCCCTGGCCGGTGCGCGAGGGGCTGGCAATAATCATTTTGGTAAGCTCTTCCAGGTATTCTTCCGCCTTATCTTGATAAAGCTTTGTTTTCGCGCTGTCTCCCAGGGAGGCGAAATATCCGCTTAAAAGTTTATAGGAAAGAATCATCTGGGCGGTCCATTCGCTGGAAACTACTCCTCCGCGCGCGCTATGCGCCTGCTTGGCAAAATCAAATCCCTTAACCTGAATCGTTTCTCCCCCCGGACGCGGATAACCTACAGCCACCGTGCAGTTTTCTTCCGCGAATTTCATAATCGCCTCGGGGTCCATCCCGCCCTGGGTTAAGCGCTGGGGGCCAAGGCTTGCGATTGACCAGGCATAGGTATCAGTGGCAATGGTGGCATCGCCTTTTCCGCGCTTGACCGGAACCTGGGGGTTATCGTAGGCGTGGATTTCCAGCCAGGACAAAATTTTCTGAGATGCCTTAAGATACGCGGGTTCTTTCTTTATCTGATAAAACATATTGAAGAAGGCAAATCCGTCCAGGTTATGCTCTGTGGAATACCAGGGGGTATCCGGCCCGCCGCGCAGTCCCCCTTGCGCGTCTTCGCTCTGCAGCCGTAATATCCAAGCGGCAATCTCCCTGGCAAGAGGCAGGTATTTCTCATCCCCGGACATCTTTGTATATTGTAATGCCGCGATCCCCAGCCAGAGGTTCGGCCCGCTGTGGATAATAAACTCCGAGACATCCGCGCTTGAGGCGTAGTAGGAATTATAGAAACCCTGGCCGCGCTTTGCTTTCAAGAGATAAAAATCCAGGATTTTCCCGGCCTGCTCAAAATCCCGGAAATAACTAAAGGCGATTGCGGCAAGGGCCTGATCATAGATAAATGACTGGCCGTCCACGCTCTCGTCGCCTTCAAAGCTTATCACCAGGCCTGTGCGCGGGTTCTGATGCGTTTTCACCCACTGGTACATCTTCTCAAAGTTTTCCTTTTCTAAGAGCATCTTTCTTCCTTTGATTTCCAACAGCTTGTCCCGGGCTGACTGCTCCATCTTTGCCAGGTCGTCTATTTTCTGTTTTAGCCCCGCCTCGTCCCGGCTCAAGCCGTTCAACATTGCTTTTAGCTTCTGGACCTCCGCTTCCTGAATTTGCAGAAGTTCGGTCTTTGCCATTTCCATCTTCCTGGATTCTTCCAGGGCCTTGAGTTTATCGTCCAGCTCATTCTGGCTTTCCTGGATTTTATCGCTTGCCTCCTTAAGCCGGGACTCCAGGGTTACCCTGCTATTCCTTATGTTTTCTAATTCATCCCTGCTCTTTCGGGAATCCTGCGCGATATCTACCATCTTCTCAATCAGCTCTTTATTGTGAGCGGCCAGCCGAAAATTATTGTAGGCGCTGAATAAAAATCCG
>SCPY01000151.1 GCA_004299495.1 bacterium
TGCTTGATTATATAATCTGGCCGATAGTAAATATTACGTTAAGATTGCTCAATATGCCCATACCATGAAGAAAATAAAACTGGATTTAGGCAAGAGGAGCTACGATATAATTATCGGCAAGGATGCCCTGCGCCTTCTTCCGGAATACTTAAAACGCCTTGGGATTCCCCGCGACATCTTTGTCATTACTAATACATATATTTACAATCGCTACGGCGCCATCCTTAAGCGGGAGCTGGGCAAGTCATTCGCGCTCAAATTTTATGCCACTATAGACAGCGAGAAGGCAAAATCAATCGCGAGCGCGGTTAAAATTATTGATTTCCTGGCCGGATATGCCGGACAGAAGAAAATAGCCGTATGCGCTTTTGGGGGAGGGGTGATCGGAGACCTGGCGGGTTTTATCGCCAGTATCTATAAGCGCGGGGTGCCTTTGGTTGAAATTCCCACCACCCTGCTGGCCCAGATTGATTCCGGTATCGGCGGAAAAACCGCGATTGACCTCTCGCAGGCAAAGAACCTGGTCGGGACATTTTATCAGCCCAAGGCCGTATTGTGCGACCTTAATTTTCTTCTTGGCCTGGACAAGAAACAACTGCGCTCAGGGCTTGCCGAGGCGGTAAAATACGCGGCTATCAGGGATAAGGGGTTGTTTGAATTCCTGGAAGATAACTACCAGGCGGTATTTTCCAGGGATATCAGCGCCCTGAATCATCTGGTGTATACGTGCGCAAATATCAAAGCGAAGATTGTGCAGGCCGATGAGAAGGAAGAGAAGGGGATTAGGACCATACTTAATTTCGGACACACCATCGGCCACGCGATTGAGGCCGCCGGTTCATACACGCGCTACGGCCACGGTGAAGCGATTGCCCTGGGGATGCTCTCTGCCGCCAGGATTAGCGAGCATCTTGGCCTGCTTGATTCTCAGGCCTGTCAGCGTGTCAGCCATCTCCTGGCGAAAATCGGCCTGCCTCAGGAAGTTACCGGAATAAAAGAAAGCGGGGTCTTAAAGGCCTGCAAGCTGGATAAGAAATTTAGCGGAAAACGCAACCGGTTTGTTTTGCTTAAAGGTATCGGCAGTTCGGTGGTATATGAGGATGTTCCTGAAGGGATTATCCGTAAGAGCGTCTCGGAGCTGTTTATAAATTAGCCGCTTGCCTACCTGTTATTTAATACTATCTCCTGATTTCTGAAGCCCAGGGTTACCTGCGAAGAGGTTATCCGCACTATCTTTGCCCCTTCGATTTCATCTCCTGCCTTACATATCTGGCCGTTAATCATAGCGATATTACCATCTTCTGACAGGACAATTCCATCAAGGAGAAGATGCGGCATGGCCCTGGAGGAGCCGGCGGCGGAGAGAGCTTTTTGCTGCGCCGCTTTGCTGTTTTTAGGGAGGCTTAATGGCGTGGGCAGGCGTGTTTTTCCGATGGGTACAGGCGCGCCGGCAGTAGCCGGCAGCCTGTGCGTGATTATCCAGGTGAATAAAATTCCTAATACCGCTCCCGAAGCGGCTAATCCGGCCTGCTTCTTAAAGAGGGATGGCTTTGGGTTAATCAAATCTTTGCTTTTAGGGAGAGTTTCTCGTCTCGCGCTCTCAGGGCTTGCCTGCGTTTTCTTTAATGCCTCGTAAATTATGCTCATCCGTCTTTATGTCCTTTACGCATTCGCGAATAATGTTCGCGCAGATGGCGCGGGTTTCTTTTATGAATCCCAGGAGAAGCGCGCGGTCGCATAAAAGATTCAGCAATCTGGGGGTACCGTTAGAAAATTGAAATATTTCGCTTATGGCATCTTCGCTGAACTCAGGCGCCTTGCGCTCCTGCGCGTCAATGTTAAATTGCTCGCCGCGGATTCCGGGGAGGCTCCTGCCGCTTGCGATATCAAGGCGGTGGCGGACGTACTCTTTTATTTCGCTCCTGTCCAACGGCTCAATGTGGTAATCTACCATTACCCTTTGCCTTAGTTGGCGCAGTTGGTGCGATTTCAGTTTTTCCCTTAACTCAGGCTGCCCGGTCAATATGATTTGCAGAAGTTTTTCTTTGCTGGTTTCCAGGTTTGAGAGTAATCGTATCTGCTCCAGCTGCCTGGCGGTTAAGTTTTGCGCTTCGTCAATAATAATCGCCGCGTTGTTTCCCGCGAGGGATTCCTCAATCAGGAATTTGTTAAGCTCATTAATCAGGGAGAGGCGGTTTTTTTTCTTTGCCTGGATGCCGAAGTCTTGGATGATAAATTCCAGCAGCTGGATTTCCGAAAAGCAGGGGTTAAGGACTAAGGCCGTCTTTACGGATTTGTCCAATTGGCCAAGCAGGGTACGGCAGAGGGTAGTTTTACCGGTGCCGATTTCTCCGGTAAGGACGATGATGCCTTTACGCTGCTGTATGCCGTAAGACATAGAGGCAATCGCTTCTTTATGTTTTCGGCTCAGGTATAGGAAGGCGGGGTCGCTGGTTACATTGAAGGGTTTTTCCTTAAAACCGTAATACGCGCTGTACATAAATTAATAGTATAGCACCAACAGCGATTTTGTAAAGCGTATTGACAAAAATGCCCGCGTGTGTTATCTTACTTCCAAGACAGGATTTAGGGCAGATGCCTTTTTCGAGCGTGAATAATATGACAGGCCTTAGGAGTATATCGGAACTAACAGAAGGCTTTAACAAGAGAGAAGGGATGGTATGGCAAAAGAAAAGAAAAACAAGAAGGAAAGATTCGGCAATTGTAACGGCTGCAACAAGCCGATAAAGAAAATAAGGCGTTATTACCGTAACGGCAAGTACTTCTGCACCAAAAGATGCTATGGGAATTATCTTAAGAAATCCGAATCCCCAAAAGATGCCACCTGAAGACGCCGGCGCCGGAGCGCCTGACAGAAGAAGGCATATACGCATCCTCAACAGGCTTCCTTTTAAGCTGGCGGACAGTTTATCCGTTATCGCCACCCAGACGATTAACATCAGCGCCTCCGGGGCTTACTGTGAAATAGACAGGTATATCGCTCCGATGGCCAAGGTGAATATTACCCTGCTTGTTCCGCTGAGGCAGAAGAGCAATAAAATATCCTCCAAAACCCTGCGTATGGAAGGGGTGGTGGTAAGGACGGAAAAATCCAGGAACTCAGAGGGGAGATACAGTATCGCGGTATTCTTCACGCGGGCGAAAGAGTCGGATTTAAAGAATATCCGCCTCTATGTTGAAAGTCAGCTGCCTCCGGGTTGATAAATAACCCGCGAATTTAGCATCTCCGTGGGAAAAATAGCCAAACCCCTGCCAGTAAAGCTCGTCATCGGTTTGATATATCGCCAGGCATCGCTTAAGAATAGGGCTTTAGGTTATCTTAAGGAGCATTTTGGCGAGATAGACTTTTTAAGCCGCCCTCTAAACTTTGACTATACGCGGTATTATTATCCCGAATTTGGCAGTCCGCTTAAGCGTATCTTTATGAGCTTCAGGCGGCTTTTTCCTCAAGACCGCCTATCTGCCATAAAACGCGCCACCAACAAGCTGGAAGAACGGTTTTCCTTAAAAGGAAAACGCCGGATAAACATAGACCCCGGATTCTTAAGCTCAGGCAAGCTGGTTTTGGCGACTACGAAAGACAATTGCCATCGCGTATATCTTGGCAAGGGAATATTTTCCGAGGTTACCCTTTTTTACCAGGCCGGGACTTACCGGCCCTGGCCCTGGACATACCCCGATTATCAATCAAAAGAATATATAGATATTTTTAATACCATACGAGCGATATTTTTGTCGTCAGGCGTACACGATGAAGCCCCGGTATCTAAAGTCGCACCAGGAAGGAAAGCTGCGGGAGAAAGCTGAAAAATTATACCTGGCGCTTTCCTCTTGCGCGATCTGCCCGAGAAATTGCGGGGTAAACCGGCTTGAAGATAAGCATGGTTTTTGCAAGACAGGCAGATTGTCCAGGGTATACAGTTATTTCAGCCATCACGGAGAAGAGCCGGCCATTTCAGGGGAAAACGGTTCGGGCACCATCTTTTTTGCCCATTGCAACCTAAGGTGCGCGTATTGCCAGAATTATGAATTCAGCCAGCTGGGCAAGGGAAGAGAGGTAGGGGAAGAAGAATTAGCCGGCTATATGCTTGCCTTACAGAAGGAGGGGTGCCATAATATCAATTTTGTCACTCCTACCCATGTGATACCGCAAATTCTTAAAGCCCTGCTCTTAGCTATAGAGGGCGGTTTAAATATCCCGCTGGTATATAATAGCAGCGGCTATGATTCGGCGGAAACTTTAAGATTACTGGACGGCATATTTGATATCTATCTGCCGGATGCCCGTTACGCGGACAGCGCGATTTCCCTGAAATTATCCCGCGCTAAGGATTATCCCGCGGTAAATCAGGCCGCGCTTAAGGAGATGTATCGGCAGGTAGGCATCGCGCGGACAGATAGCGCCGGGATCGCGGAGAGCGGTTTAATTATCCGCCACCTGGTCCTGCCGAACAATTTATCCGGAACCGAAGTGATAACGCGCTTTATCTCTCAGCGCTTAAGCAAAGACACCTGGATAAGCCTGATGAGCCAGTATTTTCCCTGCCACAAGGCTCAAGATTACCCTGAAATTTCCCGCAGGGTTACCCAGGAGGAATACCTCCGGGCCATGAATATAATGTATTCCTGCGGTTTACACAACGGCTGGGTGCAGGATGAGCAGGGATTAGACAGATTTGCCGGGATAAACATCAAAGGAAACATATAAAATGAGAAATATGAAACCTAAGGTATTGTTCGCGGCAGCGATGTTAGTATCGCTTTTCCTGGGCATTTGTTATGCCGAGGAGGGGGGGCGGTTGTATTCTTCAGCCCTCAGGGAGGCGCGCTCCGGAAACAAGGAAACCGCTTTTATGCATTTTCGTTCATTCCTGGCTAACTACCCGGATTCAAGGTACGCGCGGGATGCCCTGTTTGCCACGGGAGAATATTATTTCCTAATCTCGGATTATGCCGATTCCGTCCAGGCATTTACCAGGTATCTTGATGATTATCCGGATTCTCCCTGCGTGTCCTTCGCGCTGGTCTATCTTTTAAAGATAGCCGAAAAGCGGGGTGAGGAATCGCTGGCCAGTGACCTGAAGAAAAAAATAGCCACCCTCAGGCAGATGAGTTTCTTATTCAGGGAATCCAAAGAATATAAATACAGGTCGGCTCTTTTCAGAAAACATAAGGCGGTCTATTATATAGACAGGGCGGAATTTTATATAGACGGTGAGTTGTTTGCGAAAATATCTTACTAAAGTCGCCTTATTTCTATTTCTTATTATCCTCTTAATATCCGCGTCCGCGTCTATTGTCTGCAATATTATCCTCGCCAAGTCAAAAAATACAGTTTTAGAGGCGTCAAATAAGTATTTTCCCCAAAAGGTATCCATAGGAAACCTTCTTTATCTGCCTCCTTGTTTTATAGTCATAACGGATGCTTCTATGGCGGAGGCATCCGGGAAGAAAGAAAATATTATCAGTGTGCCGCAGGCCTGGATAAGGCTTTCCCTGCTTGAGCTGATAGCGCGAAGGCGCGCCTCAATATCGGGTATTTCCCTTTACAGGCCCCAGGCGGATTATCCGCGCCTTCGCGAATTTCTAAAGGAAAATTTTGAACGGATAATGGAGTTTATCAAGCATCTGCCAAAACAGGATATTAAAATTTCCATCAAAGAGGCTGAATTGCGGCCGGCTCAAAACGATGACAGGGAGCATTATATCGCGGCCAATTTCTTTCTAAAAATACGCGGCAATTCAGTATCGGCAAAGGGTTCGGCCGGAAGAAATTTCCGCGGCACATCCTTATTAAGAAGAGGTAGTGAAATTAAGCGCCCGGAGGCAGGGGTGCCCTTGCGTTTCGTTTTTAAAGGCGTGCTGGCTGATAGCGGAATTTCTATAGAGAATTTAGAGCTTATGAGGGAAAACCTTTACGCCAAATTCTGGGGTGATTCTGCCGGGAATATTTTAAGCCTGAACGGCTTCGGTTTCGCGAATACCTTCTTTACCGGACGCGATGGATACGCCAGGGCCGCTTTCAATATCGCAGGCAGGCTTAAAGACGCCCTTGCCGGCCGCGCCGCGCCCCGGTACCCGGCCATTGACTTGTCAAAAGTAAATTTATATGTCCTTGATATCAACTGCCGGATTAATTTATTGCTTCCGCGCCTACGGATAGAGCGTCTGAGCTTTTCCCTGAATAATAATCCCGTGAGTGTGCAGGGGAGTATTTTATTTTCGCGGCCGGTCGGTATAGGCCTGGCGGTTTCTTCTAATCAGGCCGAATCGGGCAAGGCCCCGGTTGAAAACCTTAAGAAGGTGGATTTAAGGCTTCAGGGGATTCTGGAGAACAGCGCGTTTACCGGTAACGGCATGCTCAGCCTGGATTTTATAAAAAAGAAAAAGGCAAGCCCGCCGCTTGAAAGGCTAAAACTCGGTTTTAAGGGGTTATCCGTGAATCCTTCCGGCTATCCGCGCCTTAAGCTTTCTCTTAAGGGCTTAAGCCTGTTTTGCCTGACAGAGAGCAACATCTACAGAATGTTTCTGGATGGCATGAATGCCCTGGTGTATCTGCAGAATGAGAAATCAAAGTTTATTGAATTTAATTCAAAGCTTTATGGCGGGTCCGTAAATGGGTGGGGAAGAGTGGACCTGGACACATTTCCTCCCCGCGTCAGCTCCGCGGTCAGGTTTAGAGGCGTTGATGCCAACAAGCTTGAGGGCCTGCTGGTCCATCTTTCCAAGGTTTACGGCCGGATGTACGGCCAGGCGTATTTCAGCAGCTACCCGCGTTTAATCTTAAACGGCGGCATGGTTGTGGAAAACGGCTATTTGAGGGATTTTGAATTCTTTAAATGGCTTTCGGAAACCTTTAGTTTGCCATCGCTAAGAAAAATAGATTTCACTAAGCTATCTTCCAATTTTACGGTCAATGACGAAGGCGCCGGCCTGCATGAGCTTAAATTAAACTCTCAGGATGTAAATTTATCCGGATATTTCAGGCTGGGCGCGGATGACCTTGTCTCCAGTAAACTTTCTTTATCCCTATCCAGGGAGCTGCTTAAGGAATCCCCGAAGTTCGCGCCTTTGCTCAGGCTTGCTGCCGACCCCGGGCCCGCCTCTTTAGCCTTTAACTTCCAGCTTTCAGGCGTATTGGACGCTATGAACTTCCAGTGGTTGAGCTCTGATTTTAAGAAAGATGTTCAGGACGCGATCCCCGGTTTTATCGAGCGTAAGATCGAGAGAAGCGTTGAGGATCTCATTGAATCCGTCCAATAACCCCTTACCGCATTATGAAGCCCACTACCCTCGTTTTAACCCATAGAGATATTAAACAGCTTTTATCCATGAAAGACGCGCTTAAGGCTGTAGAAGGGGCTTTCAGGGCGCAGGGGGCAGGGCATACCCAGATGCCGGCCAAAATCTACCTTAAACTGCATCAATATAACGGGGACCTGAGGGCAATGCCAGCTTTTATAGAAACTACCAACGCCTGCGGGATAAAATGGGTAAGCGTCTATCCTGAAAATAGAAAAAAAGGCCTTTCCACAGTTATTGCCGCCATAATTCTGAATGACGCAAGAAGCGGCTTTCCGCTCGCCATTATGGACGGAACGTACATTACCCGAATGCGCACCGGAGCCGCGGGAGGAATAGCGGCAAAATATTTAGCGCGTAAGGGCGCTAAGGCCGCGGCTATGGTTGGCTGCGGCAGCCAGGCAGGGCCGCAGCTTGCAGCGTTAAGTGAGTATTTTGGCCTTGATTTAGTAAAGGTTTGGGGATACGGGAAAAAAGAGGCGGATAATTTTATCAAGAGTATGGGAGCTCTTAATGTAAAAATGACTGCCTGTGAAACCGTTAAAGATTGCGTAAGGGGCGCTGATATTGTGGTAACAACCACGCCAAGCCGAAAACCCCTGGTGCGGCTTAAATGGCTTAAGAAAGGGGCGCATATAAACGCGATTGGCGCGGACGCAAAAGGCAAGGAGGAGCTTGAGCCGGCCATTCTTAAGCAGGCAAAAGTGGTTATTGACGATTGGTCTCAGGCGCCGTATTCAGGTGAAATAAACGTCCCCTGGTCAAAGGGTATTTTGACTAAAAAGGACATTCGGGCTACTTTAGGCGAAGTTGTCCATAATAGGCTGAAAATACGCGCTCACCCTGACGAAATTACTGTTTTTGACTCTACCGGCCTGGCAATCCAGGATGTATCCGTTGCCCAGTATGTATATCAAAAGGCCTTAAATAAAGGCTTAGGTAAGCCGATAAGCCTTATTGGTTAAAGAAATATTCCTTCCGGAGAAGGCCTGTCCTAAGTATTATCCAATCCTAAAATCCTAATAAACTGACTGAAAAAGGCATTTTTCGCCTGTCTATGCAGTTGTAATAGTATAAAAGTAAATCCCGGTAAGCAGCAAACCACTTATTAACAGATAAATCACAAAATAGCCTAACTCATTATAAAACAAAAGGTAACCGGGGTATCTTCATATATGCTGTAGTTAACATAAGATATATTATAGGAAGTTGAGCAATCCAAAAATAACCCTGTTTATAAGGGTTATTTTGCTTTCAGTATATTGCCTCTATGCTGCTTTTAATCAACTTAGGGTCAAAGAGGCGCAGTTCGCTTTTATCTTCAAGGAAACGTTCTACATCCTTCCGTGCCTCTTGAAAATTAACTCTTTCTATGTTTTTTAGCAGGAATTCCTTAAAATTGCTTTCATTAATATCCGGATTTTTGCCTTGTGTCTGGGCAATGGCGTTATTTAATAAGGTAAAATTCGGTTTTACCTTATTACCCATATACCAAATAAAATCATAATAATCCCTGCCCTTTAAGTAGGTTCGATAAAAACAAGCGTGTAATTTGGTAGCAAACATTGATGAAAGGTCAAAATGAGCCACGCTGAAAACATACGACCTTTGAATAATGCGGGTTTGGACATGCCCTCCTTCGGGAGGATTCGTGTCGATTTCCAATTTGATGGAAAGTTTATGGCTTTCAAGCGTGGAAAGGCCAATTGCTTTCAAGATTCCGGAGAATTTAAGCATAGCGCTATGAGCGGTTCTTTCGGATTTGGGCTTTGATTCCGCCTTTAGGCCTGCCAAGGCAAGAGCTTTAAGTAAAGTATCATTCAGCCGGTGAAAGGAATATTTTTCTTTCTTCACCAGAGAAAAATCAAGGTCTTCGGAAAAACGCCTCACGCCAAAAACTACCCTTAACGCTGTGCCGCCGGTAAAAGCCAGATTATTAAAGAACCTATGCTCATCAAGAATCTTTAGGCAGAGAAGCTGAATAAGTTCACGGCAGCGGTTAAGCTTTTCCTCATCCGGCATATTTTTGGTTAGCTGTTGTTTGATAAGCTCGATCATTCCTTCTCCTCTTTAACGAACGCGCAGAATTCTACGGCAACCGCCTCAAGGCGGTTATTTTTGAAAAGGCGAGCCCAAGAGAGAACTTTTCCAGGCTTAAGCCCTTCAATGTTCTGAAATCGATACGATTCCCTAAAAGCCGCCTTGGCCTTGGTTTTGAACTTGCGCAGGTTGAGGTATAGAAAATCAACCACGGCCTTTTCAGGTTCGGCAATCAGGCACTCTAAGCCGGCCTCATCTTTATAAGAGCGATACCCCCTGAAAGCTTCAGGCTTAACACGCTGATAAACAAACCTGCCGAACGAATTAGTAAAACGGCTGGTTTTTTTGGTGCTCACCGAAGTAACATCCGCCACTGACTCCGGGATAAGGCCGTAATAACCAAGCGCCGATTCCAGGCTCACGTAAGACGGCCATAAAAGCTGATTTGCCAGAAAAAACCTGCTGGGATTAATTTTCCGGTCTTCTTTGTTTAACGCGTAGATACCGCGCTTAAGCTGGATAATAAGCCCCTTCCTTTGCCAGCGCGTAAGCTGGTTACGCATGGCTTGAGGATCCCTCATAAGCGCCATCACCACCCTGGCAGAAACAAGCGGCATTCCGCGAAACTTTTCTTTAAATTCGGTAAAGTTCATATAGTTTCTCTATATAATCAAAAATGATTATTTACAGAAATAAGTATACCTTATTAAAACAAAATTGTCAAGTAAAGAGTATTGGTGTCAGTTCTTGACATAGGACATATCTTTTTGTTCTTGCGCCTCCGGCTGGGAAAGGATGTTAGCTAAATTTATTACATCCTGCTTTAACTCTCCCTGTTTCTTTAATTCGATTTCTATGCGAGTGAACATCTTGCTTATTGCTGCCGCCGTAACGCTGCTATTTAGAAAATTCCTTATCTGCTCAAGTCCGCTATCGGTATATTTCCTGGAAAGATACACGAATAATTTCCTTACCCGGTTATCCTTGCCCCCCTTTTTCATTAGGGCATCTAAATCGGTATTATAGTATTTCAGGACCAGCTCGGCTATTTCGCTTAGGCTTTTGCCGGAACGTAAAGCCTTTGAACGGGAAATATCCTCAGGGATATCCATTTTACTCAGAAAATTATCCTTTATTTTATTAATAAATTCGGTAGAGCCCAGAATCGTGTTGGCGTAGGCGTCTTTTAGCGGATCATTTCTGCTAGATATTCCCCTGTATACAAATTTTTTGTATTCTTCCCGCGCATCTTTTTTATTGTTTCCGAATTGGCTGAGGATAAATTCCGCATTAAGCCCAAAAGGCGCCTGCTTATCGGAGAAATAATAATTCACGCTGCTGTATTTATGTTCTTCAGGGGTTTTTGCGATCTTGGCCCTTACCGGATTAAGGTGTATATAGCGGCTCAGCTCCAGTAAATAACTTTCCTTATCCACAAGAATTGCTTTGTATCTGCCTTGGAATAAATGGCCGCTTCTTTTGCGGCGCCGGTTAAAATAGATAGTGTACGCTCCGTTTAGGTCGCGCATAAGCCGCGATAGGTTCGGCTGGGGCGTTTCAATGAGCAAATGATAATGATTTTTCATGACGCAGTAGCAATAAACTATTGGTTTATAGCGCAGCACGACTTGTTCAAAGTAGGATAAAAATTTATCATAATCCGCGCCATCAATAAAAATATCCTTGCGTTCATTTCCGCGGGAAGTGATATGATAAAGGGCGTTTTCAAACTCTAATCTTAAAGGACGTGCCATATCTAACTTAGTAGTATTAGTAAAGCTTCGTCTTGATTTAGAATACAAGTCTCTGAATTCTACTATATTATATGTCTTATGTCAAGAACTGACACCAAATACGGGTTGAAAAATGGGATTTTTGTGGTATACTTATAATATGCAAATAAGCCAAAGAACTGAGTTAAGGCGGCTTTTAGTGCCTCAGTTAAGGCAATCGCTTAAGATTTTGGCTCTGTCCAGCCTGGACCTTAAGGCGGCAATGAGCGCTGAGCTGGAAAGCAACCCCTTTCTTGAAGAATCCCAACCCCTGAATCCGTCAAAAAACTCTGAATCCTCCCCCCTATCGCCAAAACCTAAGGATTATAAGGCCCCTGATTTGGAATTCCGCGCCAGCCTGCTCACAAAAAAGCCGTCTTTGCAGGATGTTTTGCTTAGGCAATTGGGGATGTTTGCCGAAAGCGGCGAGGCGCTGCTTATCGGCCAGGAAATTATCGGCAACATTGATGAAAACGGCTACCTGAAGGCCGGCATAGATGAAATTGCCGCCCTCTTGGGCCTTAGCGCGGAAAAGGTAGAATCAGCCCTAAAATTAATTCAGCAGTTTGAGCCGGCAGGTGTCGGGGCGAGGACGGTCTCGGAGTGCCTGACGATTCAGCTGGAATTGGCAGGCGACAAGGACCCCCTGGTAAGAAAAATCGCGGAAAACCACCTTGAGGATGTGGCCAGGAAAAATTACAGCCGTATCGCGGGGTGCCTGAAGGAACCATTGGAAGCGATTGAGCCGCTGGTAAAAAGGATATTGAGGCTTGACCCCAAGCCGGGGCGCAATTATTCCACGGATGAGGCCCAAACGGTTGTCCCGGATATTGTTATTGCCAATAAAGATGAAAATATAGAAATCTTCATCAATAATGAGGACCTTTCCATTTTATCGCTAAACAAAACCTATTCAGATATGCTTAAAAGTAAGGAGATTAACCCGCAGACAAAAGAGTTTTTAAAAGATAAATACCGCCAGGCGGTTGATTTATTGAGGGCTGTTTCCAGGAGGCAGAAAACATTGCGCAGGATTGTAGAGTCCGTGGCCGAGACTCAGGCGGACGCGCTTAAAAGCGGGGATTTGTCCGCGCTTAAGCCGATTACTTTTAAGGATGTCGCCTTGGCGCTGCGCCTGAACGAATCTACCGTCTGCAGGGCGGTGATGAATAAGTATGTGGAGCTGCCCCACTACGGCGTGGTTGCCTTAAAGGATTTCTTTACCAGCCATATCCATAATCAAGACGGGCAGTCTGTCTCTTCGAGCCACGCGAAAAGGCTGATAAAAGAGCTTATTGAGCGGGAAGATAGGAAACATCCCTTAAGCGACCGGGATATTTCCTGTATCCTTCTTAAGGAAAATAATTTAAAGGTCTCAAGGCGTACCGTCACGAAATACCGCGAAGAATTCGGCGTGCTTTCTTCGGTTTACAGGCGGGTTAGGGATTGATGGTGTCAGCTTAATCTTGCTATTTGCCGGACTGATTACGTAAAATATTGTTAATTTCCTTTTTCAATTCCGGAATCCTGACTTTTAGGACCTGCCAAACACGGTCAATATCAACTCCGAAATATTCATGTATCAGTATATCTCTCATTCCGGCAATACGTTTCCATTCTAT
This sequence comes from bacterium, assembly GCA_004299495.1. Lineage (GTDB taxonomy): Bacteria > Omnitrophota > Gorgyraeia > Gygaellales > UBA12090 > SCPY01. The sequence continues at coordinate 12,758 of SCPY01000151.1, forward strand.
TGAAACATACTTCCTGCGAACCGCGGCAGGGACATGCTTTGCCGCTTCGCCAATAATTTCAAGATTCCTAATCACGCTGTCCTGAATAATCTTAGTCCTGGTAAACTTTTCTTTAGAGCATTCCTTTGTGAACTCTTCAATGTTCTTAATGGCGTCAATAATATGAAGCAGGTAGGCGTTGTATCCGTTTTTCATAAATACACCGCCTTTCTGAGCACATCATCGCGAAAATACTTACTCAAGGAATTGGGCGTGACTACATCTACCTTTTTCTTAAGAAACCGCTCCAAATCCTGCTGCAGCCCAACCTGATCTAATAGATCCGCTTCTGGCTCAAACTCAACGAGAAAATCCACATCGCTTCGTTTCTCTGGCTTGCCCGCCGCGTACGAACCAAATAAAGCCAAACGTTTAACCCTGTAAACTTTAAGCAGATTTTTAAATTTTTTACTCTGTGATAAACTTCTAATTGTCATTCACTAAGCTCCTTTTCATACTACTTGCCGGTTCTTGGCGTAGGACATAAGGGAAATAGGCGGGTTAGGGATTGATGGCAGAGGCTACCAGGCCGGCGAGCCGGCTCATTGTATCAACGTTATCCTGGTCAAAGCGCACTTCGGAACCCTCCAGCGCCGCGATATTCATCACCCCTACCACCTCTTCCTTTGTCCGCAGGGGAATAACCATCGCTGAGCCAAGCTGGGGGCGGTTAAGATAGGGGGCTAATTTATTATTCTCCCTGCCGGCAGTATCAAGAAGGAATGCCCTCCCTTCTTCTGCCGCTATGCCTGAGATGCCTGTGCCAAGCTTCACCCGCGCGGTCCTGACAATATCTTCGGTGATGCCCCGCGAAGCCGCTATAGTCAGGTCGTTAGTGGTTCTATCCAAAAACATTACCGAGCCGATATCCGCGTGGCTTATTTCAAAGGCTACGTCAAGTAGCGCGTCCAGAATCTTGGTTAATTGGACGGGAGAGAATATGATGTTCTGATATGCCAGCCGTATGGTATATTCCGCCACATCCTTCACCAGCTCCACAAGCGATTTCGCGCAGTGAAACGATATGGTCTTGATTTCTGAAAGCGCGCCCCAAAAATCCTCAAACTCTAATCCCAGCGCCTGGGCCATCCGGCGGTATTCCTCTTTTGATTTACGCATAACCAGGATGACCGGCCCGACCACAAGGTATGCCAGGATCCTTCCGTCAATCGCGGTAAGAGGGGTAATAAAATTATGCACCCCCGCCTCGCATACATAGCTTAAGTTTTTATCTACCACCGCTTTGCCGTGGAGGAATGTCGGCAGGCATGTCCCGCAGAGCATTTCTTTTGCCGGTGAGTTGGGGAGCAATTCCCGGCACAGGTGGGGCTGTTGGCTGTGGGTTGTGATGGGCGTGCCGTCAGGATTCAATAGGCGCAGGCCTACCTCGGTTACGCTGGAAAAGTTATCCTGAATCTTCTGCCATTCACGGATATTGATGATGTCTTTTAAGGGTGAAAGCGGGCTTTCTCCGGGGGCGGGATTATCTTTTCTCGGCATTTGCCAGGGCATTTTTGCGTAAACCGAATTTATTCATTTTCTTATACAGGGTGGTCCTGTTGATGCCCAGGACGCGCGCGGTTTCGTTGCGGTTCCAGTTAGTTGAATGCAGGGCCTTGAGAATTAAAACCTTTTCCGGGGATTGGAGAGCGTCTTTCAGTTTCAGGTTATATTCATCATCCCCCGCGGGCTTACCGGCATGCAGGAACGGGGGAAAGTCTTCCGGGGTGACAATCTTGCCCTTAGATAGGATTACCGCCCTTTCCAGCACGTTTTCAAGTTCTCTCACATTGCCTGGCCAGTGGTAGCCCGACAGCATCCTCATGGCCGCGTCAGATATCCCTTCTATCTTTTTGCTGGTATGCCTGGCGTGCTTTCTAATAAATTCCTCGGCCAAAAGCGGGATGTCTTCCCTGCGCTCTCTAAGCGGAGGGATGTCTATAGAAATGATATTAAGCCGATAGTATAAATCTTTGCGGAATTTCCCCTGGGTGATTAATTCCTGCAGATTCTGGTTAGTGGCGGCGATTACCCGGACATCCACTTTTATTGTTTTAGCGTCACCCACGCGCTCAAACTCCCCGTCTTGCAGGACCCTTAACAGTTTTACCTGGAGCGCCGGCGAAGAGGCGTCAATTTCATCCAGGAAAATCGTTCCTTTATCGGCTAATTCAAAACGTCCCATCCTGTCTTTTATCGCTCCGGTAAAAGAGCCCCTGGTATGGCCGAATAGCTCGCTCTCAAGCAGGGTTTCCGTAAGCGCTCCGCAACTCACCTCAATAAACGGCTTTTCCCGCTCCAGCTCGTTATATTTGTGTATGGCGTGGGCGATGACGCGTTTGCCGGTCCCGCTTTCTCCGTGTATCAGCACCGTTGCCCTGGTTGAGCTTATGGCCTCAATCAGGGTGTAGATTTTCTGCATCTTTTCGTCTTTGCCGACGATATTATGGAAGCGCTCCCTTTGGGACGCGGAGAGCTGCTGCTTTAATTTTACATTCTCTTCCTGAAGCAGGCGCTGTTTAATCAGCCGTTCAATAACCAGCTTTATTTCGCTGTCAACGATGGGTTTGGTTACGTAATCATACGCCCCATCTTTTATCGCGTTGACCGCGCTGTCAATACTTCCGTATCCGGTGATCAATATGACCGGTATCCCCGTCTGTTCGCGTTTTATCTGCTTAAGCAGCTGGATGCCGTCTATTTCCGGCATTTTGATATCGGTGATAATAATGTCCGCGGTGTATTTTTTTAACAGCTCCAGCGCCTCCCTGCCGTTTTCGGCTGAGCTTACAGAGTAGCCTTCCAAAGTCAGGAATTCGCTCAATGAGCGCCTTACCAGCGGCTCATCGTCAACCACCAGGATGTGATGCCTGCCGTTAGAATTTGAACTTTTATACATTCTCTAAGTGTTTTTTGGGTATGGAGACCGTAAAGCAGCTGCCTTTTCCCGCGGAGCTTTCTACCGTAATCTTACCTTCGTATCTGTTGATAATCTCATTGCATATCGCCAGGCCCAGTCCGCTGCCCTTGTCTTTATCTTTGGTGGTAAAGAACGGCTCAAAGATTTTTTCTTTAAGCTCTTCCTTGATGCCTGAGCCGGTATCGGTAATTTTAATCTCAACGGTATCCGTGACGGCGGCAGCAATGCATAAGCTGCCTCCCGCGGGCATAGCGTCCATGGCGTTTCTTAGGGTATTGATAATAATATGGGACAGGCCAAGGTCGGCTATCCTCGGCAGGCGTTGATTAAACTGTTTGACGAGCTTGATTTTGCTGAAGGCGCTGTGGCTGCCGAGCAGGTCGAGCGCCTCCGCGATGAGCTCGTGAATATC
>SCPY01000152.1 GCA_004299495.1 bacterium
CAAATCCACAAAGGCCTTGAGCTTACTGTCTTCCTTCTCCAGCCTGAAGAGCCGGACCACCTGAATATCACCTGCTTCTACCATTTTCATCACCTCCTACTATATATGACGTAAGAGGAGGCTATTTTCGTTCAAATATTTTTTCTTGCGGCTTGCGGATTTCCGCATCTTTATGGCTCAAACTGCGGAAAATCATCACCAAATTCCTACTTCCTTCGCCGCCTAAGGCCCACTTGATGCCAAATATAAGCGCCAAAAAGAGAAACTGCAGGAAAAAACGCTTTACCACAAAAGAAAGGCCGAAGCAGGCCGCGGTTAGAATCAACCACTTCTGCTTAAGAAGATAGCTAAGCAGGGATTTTTTAGCGGCTTTTTCTTCTTTAAGGATATTTTTAGTAGTTACCAGGAGGTCGAGGCAGAGAGGGCAATCAGAAAAGTGTTTTTCCAGCGTCTGGCGCCTGTCAGAAGGCAAAGTACCCTCTAAGTATCTGGACAACTCTAACTCCGAAGGGCAATCCGGCTTACGCCTTAAGATAAAAGCGCTCTGCCTTAAGCTCTTTTTGATAATTCCCTCTAAGTTTTGCATATTCACCCTCACTTATATATGACGTAAATTCCTGTTGTTTTCGTTCAAAAATTTTTCCTGCCTGCCGTCAGGCAGGATATCCTCGCCTTTCCAGGGATTCCCTCAACTTCAAAAGGGAGCGCCGGATAATGGTAGAAACGGTATTCTGCGGCAATTTTAGCAAATCGGCAATCTCTTTATGGCTTTGGCTGTGTAAAAGATTGAGCTTTAAGATTAACCTGTCCCTTGGCCCAAGGGCATTGATTAAGGTATCCAGAGTATCTGCCAGCTCAAGCGTAGATAGCTCATCTACAGGGTTAGATTTGGCGGTAAGCGTATCCGTAATATCAAACTCAACGCCTTCTTCATTTAAAACCACCGGAGATTGACGCGTTAGATTTCCTGTCTTACGGATGAAATCAACCGCGGCATTCTGGGCCACAATCACTATCCAGCCGGTAATTTTTTCCTGATCCTTAACCTGCTCTAATTTATTGCCTTCCCAGATATCCAGGAATATAGATTGTGTAATATCCTTTATGTCTTCAATGGTATGGGGGAAATTGTGGCGGTTGAGCCGCAGGCGCACGGCCTTTTCCGCTATCGCCTTAAATCTTAAGACAAACTCATTCCAGGCGGATTTATCCTTGTCTATGCACCTATTGACTAATTCTTTTAAGGTAAGCACGGAATGCCTGTTTTATGTCCTTTAAGGAGTCTGCGCCGAATTTCTCTAAGAGGCAATCGGCAATGACAAAAGCGCACATTGCCTCGGCTACCACCCCCGCGGCCTCCACCGCGCAGATGTCCGCCCTCTGGATGGATGCGGGGTGAGCTTTTTTGGTCTTTATACCTACGGAGTTTAACGGCTTACCCAGGGTGGCAATGGGTTTCATATACGCGCATATCAGAATGTCCTGTCCGTTAGAAACCCCTCCCTCAATCCCTCCGGCATTATTGGTTTTGCGATAATAACCCTTTACCTTAGAATAATAAATCGCGTCGTGAACCTCAGAGCCGAATTTATTCGCGGAGATAAAACCCATTCCGAACTCAAGCGCCTTGATTCCGGGGATAGACATCACTGCCTGGGCAAGGCGTCCGTTAAGGCGCCTGTCCGGCTGGACATAACTTCCCAGGCCGGCAGGAACTCCGCTTATGGCAATATCAAATACACCGCCTAAGGTATCCTTCTTTTCCCTTGCCTCGTCAATAATCTTATGGACGGCTTCAGGAGTAACCTTTCCGCCGATAGCCAGAGCCTTTGATTTCACGGAAATCGCAAATTCATTCAGAAATATTTTGCAGACCGCGCCCACCGCCACCCTTATAGCGGTTTCTCTGGCCGAGGCCCGCTCTAAGGCGCTGCGACAATCATCAAAGCCGTATTTCAGCGCGCCGGCTAAATCCGCGTGGCCCGGGCGGGGATGGACAACCTCGGGCATATGGTCAATGCTGAAATCCTTGTTTTCAATAAGCATCCCTAGAGGGCTTGCGATAGTAAAACCCTTATGCAATCCGGAAATTATCTCAACCCTGTCTTTCTCAATCCGCATTCGCGCTCCCCGGCCATATCCGCTCTGGCGACGGGCGAGCTCAGCGTCAATCTTTTCTTTTGCCACCTTCAGGCCGCTGGGCAGCCCTTCTAGAATTGCCAGCAATGCCTTGCCATGAGATTCTCCAGCAGTTAGATAACGTAACATTTTTCGCCTCCGGCTTATCAGACGATTTTCCTCGTCAGGACAATTTTTTTATATTTTCTATATAATCTCTCAATACCTGCTTGTGATCAAAGGCAAGGTTAAGCTTGAGCGCTTCTTCGGGCTTAAAAACCTTAAGATTGGCCGCGTCAGAGTCCGCTCTTGGCGTTCCCTTGCCTTTGGCAATAAAAACGCAGGTTACCGTGTGAAAACGCGGGTCCCTGCCGGGACGAGAATAGGTATGCATCTGTTTTAGGCCGTAAATATCCAAAGATGTCTCTTCCTTGGCCTCTCTTACGGCGCAATCTTCCAGGCTCTCATTATAATCCAGGAATCCTCCGGGGATTGCCCAGCCATAAGGCGGATTGGAGCGCTCAATCATGACAATACCTTGCGGCAGTTCAATGATAATATCTACGGTAATAAACGGCCCGCTCTGTATTTTATGGATAATGTATTCCAGATAACTGATTACATTTTTATTGAAAACATCGTAAGCGCTCTTATCAAAGAGCACAAAAGTTATTTCCTTTAAGACGGTATTGGGATAATCAAACCAGAGATGGCGAAAAACCTCCTGGGCCATAATCTTGGCGGCGCCAACTTCCGGAAATCCCCCCACTCCGCATCCTAAGGCCGGAAAGGCGATAGAGCCAATCTTTAGCTTTTCCGCCTCTTTGAGGGCTGAGCAGCAGGAATCGCGGATTTTTACTTCATTGGTTTTAAAATCTACGCCCATGGTCGCCGCGTGGATAACATATTTTGCCTTTAACGCGCCGGCAGAAGTAGAAACAGCTCCCCCTATTTCAATCGGCCCTTTCTTTAGGGCCTCATCCTCAATTGCTTTGCCGCCCTTTTTCCTGATTGCCCCGGCTACCCCCCCGCCCATCAAAAGCTTGTTATTGGCGGCATTGACAATGGCATCCGTTTTAACTTCAGTAATATCGCCCTGAATAATCTTTACTTCAGTGTTTTTTATCTTCATTTTGCTTTAATTTTTCCCAGATAAAGATTATCAGCTTGCCTAACAGCCAGATAGCAAAAAAACCAAAGGCAATAACGAAGACAATCCGCAGAAGCAGCCCCAGAAGCAAAAAAATCGGGAAAAGCAGGCAGCCCAGGGTTATTAAGACGGATGCGGCAATCAAAAACAATAAACCCACCAGAAATGCTTTCATCTTAACCCTCTTTTTTTGCCCTCAGGATCTTTTCGGCTAACGAAAAGGCCTGGGATTTTGTACTTATAATGCCTACTGCCTGCTCTTCTTCAATCTCAGATAGAATCTTACCGATAAGGGGCCCGGATTCTAACTTAAAGCGGCTTATGAGGTCGTGTCCGTTTATTAGCTTAGGCAGTTTCTTTTCTTTGGCTTTGCGGAAAAAATCTTTTACCAGGCCCAGGCAGACATCTTCATGATGCTTACGGTTTGCTCCCCGGGTAAGCGGCCCGCGGGTAGAACGCTGGTCGGCAATAGACAATAAGAGCACTGCCGGAGCTTCATTCTGGGTATCCCGGAAAAACCTGTAGATTGCCCTCCGGCTTAAAGGCTCAATATCCGCCATATAACCGGGGCGAAGGTGCCAATAGATAATTTTATCCAGGGCATTTCTCTCATCCGTGGATAAACGCAGGCGCTCAACTATATCTCTGGCGATATTCCTGCCCAACCTCTCGTGGCCATGAAAGCAGGTTTTTCCCTTTACGCGCTCCTTGGAATCGGGCTTGCCTATATCGTGCAGAAAAGCCCCTAATTTAAGGAGCGCCCTTCGGCTATGCGTGCCGGAAACTATCGCGCCTAAATACCCTTGTAAATCCTTATTTCTTTTTAACTCTAAAAATAATACCTCAATCTGCTTCAGGGCTTCAAAACTATGGCCAAAAACATCCAGATGGTGATAAGGGCCCTGATTTACCCCGCGCATAATCTTTATTTCCGGCATAATCTCATCTAAAATCTTAAACTCATCCATTGCTTTAAAGGTTTTAAAAGCGGATTGCGAATTCAGGATTTTAAACAACTCCTCGGCAATGCGCTCAAAGGCGGACCGGGTAATCTTATTTTTATGCCTTTTTATCTCGGCCCTGGTATTTGGCTCAATTTTAAACCCTAAAACCGCGCTTAAACTGAAGGCGCGTAAAATCCTCAAAGGGTCCTCAGGCAGGCTGAAACTTGAAACTACGCGAATAGTCCCGCGGCGAATATCCTTCCTGCCGGAATACGGATCAAGCAATATGTTTTGCGGATTATAGGATTTTTTTATTTGTTTGAGATTTATAGCCAGGCTGTTTACGGTAAAGTCCCGGCGCAGCAAATCTTCATTGATATCCTTGCCGCGGAAATCCGTAAAATCAAAATTGCAGGAGAAGTTATTCTTGCGGTATACGATACGGGTTGAGCCGTGTTCTTTATCCAGGACCACAAAGCCCATCTTTAAGCTTTTAGCGATCTCGCGGCTCACCTTGATGCAATCTCCCGACACCGCAAAGTCAAAGTCAGGGTTTTCTTTTTTTCTTCTTAAGAGCAAATCGCGGATGTATCCGCCGACAAGGTAAACCTCTTGAGGGTATTTATTAAAAGAATTAATAATGAGTTTCAGGTAAGGGTTGGTTTTGAGCTCTCTTAACGCGGTATCCAATCAGCCGGTCCCTTTTAACACTTCTTCTTCCGCGAAAATCGGGGCCTTGGCGCGCACGCACAGCGCGATAGAGTCGGAAGGGCGGGCATCCACGATTCTGGTCTTTCCGTTTGCCGTTAAATACAATTTCGCGTGGAAGGTATTATTTTCCAGCTTATCAATGACTATCTTCTCTATTTTTGCCTCCATATGCTCGATCACCGAGTGCAGCAGGTCGTGGGTCATCGGCCGAGGCGCGTTAACCCCGGAAAGCTTCATCTTTATGCTGGAGGCCTCCTGCAAACCTATGACGATCGGAAGAATCCTGTCGCCTTTTTTCTCTTTTAAGACGATAATCTGGTCGTGGCGCTTCTCATCTATAATGATTTTATTTAATTCCATCTCAACCATTATTTTTTTCTCCCCGCCTTCTTTTTATCTTTTCCGGGCGCTCTTGATCCGCCCTTGCCAAGCATTTCCTGAAGCTCTTTCATAAATTGGTTCACATCCTTGAACTGCCGGTACACCGAGGCAAAGCGCACATAGGCCACATCATCAACGCCGGCCAATTTCTCCATTACCAATTCCCCGAGTACGGAAGCCGGAACTTCCTTTTCATAGCGGCGCATCACTACCCGCTCAATAGAAGTAGTAATATCCTCCATCATCTTCAGGCTCACCGGGCGTTTCTCGCAGGCCTTAAGAATGCCGGATAAAATCTTATTGCGGTCAAAGGATTCCCGGCGCCCGTCTTTCTTTACCACCAAAAGCGGAATCTGCTCAAAATACTCATAAGTAGTAAAACGCCTCTCGCACTTCAGGCATTCGCGCCTGCGCCTGATGGAATTTCCCTCAGAGCTTGAACGCGAGTCTATAACCTTGTCTTCCTTATATCCGCAATATGGGCATTTCATTTCTGGTCCTTATAGCAGACTATCTGGTCTGAGAGCACGCACAATTCCACCTTCGCCTTTTTAAACAAATCCCGGCTTTGGGAGGCGGCGTGATATTTTCCTGCGCAAACCACCCTCTTTATCCCGCAGTTGACAATCATCTTGGCGCAGGTAAAGCAAGGCTCCATTTTACAATACAAAGTAGCCGCCGCAAGCGGGATGCCGAATCTTGCCGCCTGGCAAATGGCATTCTGCTCGGCATGGATGGTGCGGATGCAATGCTTGCTCATCGAGCCGTCCGGGGCAACCACATCCCGCATCATATGGCCGGCCTCATCGCAGTGGAGCTGGCCCGCGGGTGAGCCCACATATCCGGTAGCGAGGATTCGCTTATCCCTTACAATCACACAGCCCGCTCTTCCCCGGTCGCAGGTGGCCCTCTTAGATACCTCATCAATTATTCCCAGAAAATATTCATCCCATCCTGGCCGGCGGGCCGCGGTTTGGCTTCCGGTAGCCAAAACCACAGGGCGCGTACCTTTATGTTCTTTTCTTTTCATCGCTATATTCCCTTTAATTCGGGGTAAAGGGGGAACTTTTTGGTTAAGGCAGAGACCTCTCTTTTTATTCCCGCGAATTCCTTCTCTTCGCCTGAACGCAATCCCCTGTCTATGAATTCCGCGATAAGGCACATCTGCTTTTCTTTCATTCCGCGCGAGGTAACCGCGGGGGTACCTATTCTGATTCCGCTGGTCAAAACAGGAGACTTATCGTCAAAAGGGATAAGGTTTTTGTTTACCGTGATCCCGCATAAGTCTAATTTCTCCTGCGCCTCTTTGCCGGTGAGTCCGATTGCGCTTAAATCAAGCAAAAATAAATGGTTATCCGTTCCGCCTGAGACAGCGCGGTATCCTTTCTTCATCAGGCAATCGCATAACACACTGGCATTTTTTACTATTCTGTGCTGGTCCTTCTCAAAGCGCCCGCTCATCGCCTCCTTAAAGGCAACCGCCTTGGCGGCAATCACATGCATTAAGGGGCCGCCCTGAATCCCGGGGAAAACCTCCAGGTCAAGCTTGCGGGCGAATTCTTTTTTGCAGATGACAAACCCTCCGCGCGGGCCGCGCAGGGTTTTGTGGGTGGTGGAGCTGACAAACTCCGCGTACGGCACAGGCGACGGATGCGCTCCCGCGGCGACTAATCCCGCGATATGCGCCATATCCACAAATAAGTAAGCGCCCACCTTGTCGCAGATTTCCCTGAATTTCTTAAAATCAATGGCGCGCGGATAGGCAGACGCCCCGGCCAAAATCAGGCGCGGCCTATGTTCTTTGGCTAAGGCAAGAATCTGCGCGTAGTCCAACCGCTCGGTTTCCGGATTGACCCCATAGGAAACCACCTTGAAAAACTTTCCTGAGAAATTATGCGGATGGCCGTGCGTAAGATGCCCTCCGCAAGCCAAGTCCAGCGCCATAATCGTATCGCCCACATTCAAACAGCAAAAATATACCGCCATATTGGCCTGGCTGCCCGAGTGCGCCTGGACATTCACATGTTCTGCCCGGAATAATTCCCTGGCGCGCTCTATCGCCAAGGACTCCGCGTCATCTACATTCCGGCATCCCCCATACCACCTTTTATGGGGATAGCCCTCCGCGTATTTGTTCGTCAAGACCGAGCCTTGCGCCTCTAACACCGCGAGCGAGGTAAAATTCTCAGAGGCAATCAACTCCAGGTTTTCCTGCTGGCGTTTAATCTCGCTCTTTATTATCTTATATATTTGGGGGTCAGTTTTCTTTAAATAGTTCATGTTTAGCGTTTAGCGTTTAGCGTTTAGCGTTTAGTAAAGCACTTCCCTATCCGCTATACGCTATCCGCTAAATAATATTATTTGCCATATCCTCTATTTTTTTTATCTGCTTTAAGCGGCGCGAATGCCTTCCCCCTTCAAACTCAGTATTTAACCAGGTTCTGGCCATCCGCTTAGCCAGAGCCGGCTTCACAAACAATTCGCCCAACACCAAGAGATTGGCGTCATTATGCTGGCGGGATAATTTAGCGGCCTTCAGGTTATAGCATAATGCCGCG
>SCPY01000153.1 GCA_004299495.1 bacterium
GCTGCTTAAGCTCGGCGACCCTTTTTTCGCAATGCGCCTGCTCATTCTTGGCTGAATCATATTCGGCATTCTCTTTTAAATCACCGAGAGAGCGGGCGTGGGCTATGGCTTTAGAAATCTCTTTGCGCTTGACCTTCTCCAGGTATTCAAGCTCCTGTTTTAACTTCTCATAACCTTCGCGCGTCAGGTATACTTCGCCGGCGCTCATTTTCAGCTCCTGTGTATAAGATACTTAAATACGCTCAGCGCCGCCTTTGAGCCCTCGCCGGCGGCGATGACAATCTGCTTTTCCGGGACATCCGTTACATCCCCCGCGGCAAAAATCCCTGGAATGCTGGTTTCGTTGTAAGGGTTTACCTTGATTTCGCCATAACGGTTTTTTTCCACATCCCCGGAGAATTCTGAATTAGGCATGAGGCCGATTTCCACGAACACCCCCTGGACGGATAAAGTCTCCTCAGTATTATCTTTTTTTATCTTAATCGCGTTTACCATCTTTTCGCCAAGGATGGCGGTTACATGTGAACTGTTAAAAACAGAGGCCTTGGGGCTTTGTAAGACAATATCCCGCATCACAGGGTCTCCGGTGAGCTGTCCGGCGGCGTTGATGATATAGATTTTACGGGCAATCTTTATCAGCTGTATTGCCGCGTCCAGCGCGGAATTTCCTCCCCCGATTACGGCAACATCCTTGCCGGCAAAAATCGGCGCGTCGCAGGTGGCGCAATAGGTAAGCCCTTTATTCTTAAATTCTTTTTCCCCGGGCACACCCAGCTCCCTTGACCTTTTGCCGGAGGCGATAATAACGCTCTTTCCTTCATAGACGCCCTTGTCGGTTCTTACCCGCACTACATCATCTAACTTGTTGAGCTGCCTTACCTCTTCTTTTTCTTTCAAAACAATATCAAACCGGCGCAGATGCTCTTCAAACTTCAAAGCAAGCTCAGGCCCGGAAATAAACTGGTATCCGGTATAATTTTCCACGTCTCCGCTTAAGGCGGCCTGGCCTCCTATATCCCCGGTAATCACCAGGGTGCTTATTCTCTTGCGCACCGCGTAAATCGCCGCGGTGATACCCGCGGGGCCGGCGCCGATAATGATCAACTCATACATTTTTAACGTGTTTTTAGATGTTTGGGGGTAAGGTCGATAATTTCCTCAACCTCCATCTTAATCATATACTTGGGTTCGGGCAGGAGCATCTCAGGATGGGCGGGATGGCCTTTTTCTTCGCGGATATTCTTAAGCAGCCGGCGGGTAACCCGGCTGACAATCATATCGTCCCAGGCCTTTAAAATCTGCGGCTCAAGCCTTTCCCGGGGGATCATCTCCGCTCTGCCCTTTAAAGAGTAGCCGGTAAAGGTATGCTCATCCGCCGCGGTGATGCTTATGACATGATTTTCCTTAAGGTTATGATAAGTCCTCCCCTGATAGAGGTCAACCAAATAAATCCACCCTTCCGGGATTATCTTTAATATCCCCTTACAGGCGGTATGAATTGTCCCCTGCCTATCAAGGGTAGAAACAATAGCAAAGCCCTGCCTTTTTAAAAAGTGGGCTACCTCATCCGGCAAACTCTTCATTAACGGGTTTGCGCTCCTCCTTACTCCTTAAGATTCTCAAACATCTCCTCGTGGGTTATCTCTTCTCCGAGGATATGCGTTACCAGCTGATAGGTATCGTGGTCCTTGCCTAAGGTTTTTTTGGCAATTTTATTATACACCTCAATGGCGCCGGCCTCGGCCTCTGTCACTATCTTGATAATCGCGTCATAATCGGAAAGCTTTTTTGTTACTCCGGGATACGGAGCGTTCGCGTTCTTCTCAAAGTCTGCCGGCTTATTGGTCGGCAACCCCCCGAGCTCAACTATTCGCTCGGCCACTTCCGTCGCGTGCTCCAATTCGTCTTTGGCAATTTTATTCAAAAACTCGGACATATCCTCATAGCCTTTGCCGGCCACTGTCTGGGCCATATACCAATAGGCATAAAATGCCAGCCACTCATCGCAGTATGCCTTGTCTAAATCCTTAATCAAACCCTTTAAATCAATCTCCGCGATTTCTCTTGATTTTTTACCCATAGCTTCCTCCTTAATGAGCACGCGGCTTATGGAGCGATGAAACGAGCGAACATAAGCCGCTGTGCGAATTAATCCCGCCGAGTGCGCCAAAATTATGGAACAGAATTTTGGCGGGGTTTACGAGGCGGGAAATGTTGTTTATTTCTTCCTTGGTTTCATCTCTGTCCCGCAGCAGACGATATCGCAGGCATCCACACAGCCGCAGATATTATCCACCGTTATCACCAGGCCGCAGACATTGCAGGAATAGCGTCCGCCCTTTTTACTTTTTGCCGATTTCTTCGCGGTTTTCTTAGCCATCTTTCGCCTCCTTGCCTGCCTTCGGGCAGGCTATATCTTCTCAAACATATCCTTACCCACCCCGCATTCGGGACAAAGCCAGGTATCCGGAAGATCCTCAAACGACGTCCCGGGGTTTATGCCCTGGCTGGCATCTCCTGCCGCGGGGTCATAAATATACCCGCACACCGTGCAACGATATTTATCCATCGCTCACTCCTTTTCTGGCAATTTTCATTATACCATATTCACCGGAGTTCGTCCCCTATTATTTAAACGCGTATTTCAGAAGCAGGAACCCGCCGGCCAAAAGTACCACAAAAATCAGAGAAAATATATCAAAGTATTTTTCAATTGAATCGGAAATTTTCTTACCGAAGACGCGCAAGGACCCCGCGACCAGAAAAAACCTTCCCGCCCTGCCGATGATTGAGGCAATCACCAGGGTAAATAAGGATACCTTAAACAGCCCGGCGGCGATAGTGATGACCTTATACGGTATAGGGGTGAAGGCGGCGGTAAACACCGTCATAAAGGCGTTCTCCTGATATTTGCGCCCAACCAATTCCATCACATCCTGCAAATGATAGGTATCAACAATGAATTTTCCCACGGCAGCGTATAAACTCCAGCCAATCGTGTATCCCAAGAGCGCGCCCAAAACAGAACCCGCGGTGCAGATAAAGGCGCTGCGAAACCAACTTTTCCTGTCGGCAACCACAATCGCGATCAACAATACATCGGGAGGAATGGGGAAAAAAGAACTCTCAATAAAAGCTATACCAAATAAGGCATATGGAGCTTTTGGGGTCTTGGCCCAATGTATCGTCCAATCATAGAGCTTTCTTAACCAGCTTGAAAAAACTTTCAGAATATTCATTTTCCCCTTTCAGCTTCTTTTTTCAGGATTTCCAGCACTTCCTCATCTTCCACCTGGGAAAAATCCAGATAAAACTGCCCGATAGCCCCAAAAAAAGATGGCGAGCGCAGGCACACCACCTCATCCGCGTCCTGAGATAATTCCCGGACGGTATCTTGCGGCCCCACCGGCAAAGCCGCGATGAGCATTTTGGGATGCTCCCGTCGCGCCGCCCATAAGGCGGCCTTCATTGTGGCTCCGGTGGCCACGCCATCGTCGGTAATGATCGTGATGCTGTCCTTGAGAGGCACTTTGGCAAGAATCTTACGGTATTGTTCCACCCGGCGCTTAATTACCGCCAACTGCCGCCCCTTTTCCTGCTTAAGGTAAACGCTCTCCGCATCCAGCCGTCCGGCGAGCATTTCATTAAGAAAGATTTTGCCATCCTCGGTAATCGCGCCGATAGCCAGCTCCGGATTTCCCGGCGCGCCTAACTTATGAGTAAGCACAATATCCAGGCGGGCATCCAACGCAAAAGCAATTTCTTTAGCGATGACGACCCCTCCCCGGGGAATACCCAAAACAACCGCGTTTTTCGCGCGGAATTTTGTCAATTCTCCGGCAAGCAGTTTCGCGGCTTCAACGCGTCCGGAAAACGGCTCATCGCTATAAGAAATAATGCTCGCCTTGCCCACTCTAACCCAAAAGCATTAACGCCGGGATAATACCGCCTTTTCTGGCCACATTCACCACCATCTCTTTGGAAAATCTGCCCAAAACCGCAAGGGAACGGCGCGTTACCACAAAGCCGGATACAGAATAGAATTTATCAAATTCTACCTTTCTGTTATTAAGCAAAGGAAAGGCCTCCTCCCTGATGCTTACCAAGCCTTGCACCACATAATCTCCCGGATGGTCCGCCGCCTTGCGGATAAAAGAATCCCATTGTTTTTTAGCGGCGAGTTTGCCGATAATCACATCTTTCCCGCCATAGGCGCGGTTAGGCTTAATCACCAGCTTATCCTTATTTTTTCGCGCATAGGCGATTAAGTCAACTATGCGATTGCGGGAATCGGTAGTTTTTCTTTCCTTTAAAATCCGCGTCCAGGGAAGATACTTTTTAAATATCGCCCTCTCCGCGGGAGTAAAAAATCGGGAAAATCGCGGGCTGGTAAATATCTCAAAGCCGCTCTTGTGGTCCAGTTCTCCGGAGATTGAAGAAATTACCTGATTATTAACAAACGCCTGTTTTAACACCGCCATATTGTGGCCTTTTTTCTCTATGTCTATAAGCTCCTGCAATTCCGCGTCCCGGTAGATGATGTCAATATTGGTATCATTGTGATAGATTTCTTTTCCTTTTAAATGCAAATCCCGCGGGTCAGACAAAATAGCATTGATGCCTAAGGCATGGAAATACCGCGTCAATTCCGGCATCTCCACTGTCCCGCCCAGGAATTCGCGGTTTTCTAAGAAAGCAACGTTCAGGCGCCTGCGCCCGATACTCTTTGCCTGAGACTTTGCCTCTTCGGCCAAAAGGCGGCGGACGTCCGGCTGAAATCCTAAACGCAAGGGGCGGATTTCCTTCTCAAGCCTCAAAGACAGTATCTTC
>SCPY01000154.1 GCA_004299495.1 bacterium
AGATTAGAAAGCAAAGTTTAAAAGATGAATACGGCATTATCAACCCTAAAAAATAAATTTCCCGGGATAAGCGAAGAGGCGGCGACCGGCTGCCAGATTGTGCCGGCACAAGACATTAAAGAAGCCTGCCTGTTCTTGAAAGAAAGCTTGGGCTTCGCGCATTTAATGTGCCTGACTTCTATTGATTATAAGGATAATCTTGCCCTGGTGTATAATTTATATTCTTACAAGGCAAAAGAAAAAGCCGCTTTAAAGGTATTTTTGGATAGAAATAACCCTGCCGTTGATAGCGTGGCGGAGATTTGGCGAGGGGCGGATTGGCACGAGCGGGAGGCCTTTGATATGATGGGCATAAATTTTCTCGGCCATCCGGACCTAAGGCGCATACTCCTGCCTGATGATTGGACAGGCCATCCCTTAAGAAAAGATTATGCCAGGGAAGGCCTTGAGCCAATGCCGCATATTTAATTATGTTAGAAACAGAAGCGTTTGAAGTCAGTTTTGGCCCCCAGCATCCTTCAACCCATGGGGTTTTGCGCTTACAGCTAACCCTTGACGGCGAGGTGGTGGTAGAATGCGAGCCGCATATCGGTTATCTGCACCGGGACTTTGAAAAAATCTGTGAGAATAGGACTTATACCCAGGTAATTCCCTATACCGACCGCCTGGATTATTTGGGGGCGATGAACAATAACTTCGGCTATTGTTTAACGGTTGAGAAGCTCCTGGGTGTGGCTATTCCCGAGAGGGCGGAATATATCCGGGTCATCATTGCCGAGTTAAACCGGATTGCCAGCCATCTTCTGGCAATCGGAACCTTTGTCCAGGACTTGGGCGCCTTTGGCACTCCGCTTTTATATTGTTTCCGGGAGAGGGAAAAGATAATTGATATCTTTGAGGCAACCTGCGGTAACCGGCTTACCTACAATTATTATCGTATCGGCGGAGTAGCCCAAGACATACCGGACGGTTTTGTTGAAAAGGTTAAGGGTTTTATCAAATATCTCAGGCCCAAACTAAAGGATTATGAAGACCTGATGACGAATAACGCCATTTTGCTGGTCAGGACCAAAGGCATCGGGGTCTTAAGCAGGGAAATGGCGTTAGATTACGCGATTACCGGCCCAAACCTGAGGGCATCGGGGGTCGCGTTTGACTTAAGAAAAGAGGATCCATACTCAATTTATCCGCGTTTTCAATTTGATGTCCCCACCCGCGCCACGGGAGACGCCTGGGACAGATACAGGGTGAGGATGGACGAGATAGAGCAGTGCTTAAGGATTATTGAGCAGGCAATAGACAATATCCCGTCCGGCGACTTTATCGCCAAAGTCCCAAAGATGCTCAAGGTGCCGGCAGGAGAAACTTATTTTCGCACCGAGTCTCCGCGGGGAGAATTGGGATTTTATTTAATCAGCGACGGTTCAAATAAGCCGTATCGCCTGAAATGCCGCGCGCCATCATTTTCCAACTTGGCCGTGATTCCCGATTTGGTAAGAGGGGTAAAGGTCGCCGATGTCATCGCGATTTTAGGGAGCATTGATATTGTGCTGGGTGAGATTGACCGCTAAGAGATGATAGATATTCCCTTTATTCTAAACTTTCTCTGGATGTGCGCGAAGGCCGCCGGCCTTTTGGGGTTTGTGAGCATCTCGGTAATGTTTTTAATCTGGCTGGAGAGAAAGGTAAGCGCCCATATCCAGTCGCGCTTAGGCCCGATGATTGTGGGCTGGCACGGCTGCTTTCAGACAATCGCGGATACGATTAAGCTCCTGCTTAAAGAGAATATCGTCACTAAAGAAGCGGATAAGCTCACCTTTTGGTTTGCTCCGCTGGTGGTTTTTGTGGCCAGCTTTTTACCTTTTGTGGCTATTCCTTTTGGCAGGAATTTGATTGCCCGGGATTTGAATCTGGGGCTTTTGTATATCCTGGCAGTGAGCAGTTTGGGTGTAATCGGCATCTTTATGGCCGGCTGGGGCTCGGGGAACAAATATTCTTTGCTCGGCGGAATGCGCACTGCCGCGCAAATCATCAGTTACGAGATTCCCCTGGTACTTTCTATTTTAACCGTGGTGATGATGGCCGGATCTTTGAGTATGACTAAAATTATTGAGGCGCAAAAGGGGATGTGGTTTATCGTCTATCAGCCAATTGCCTTTCTGGTTTATTTTATCTCCGCCATCGCCGAGGTAAACCGCGCTCCCTTTGACATTGCCGAGGCGGAATCGGAGCTGGTCGCCGGTTTTCACACCGAATACAGCGGAATGAAATTCGCGATGTTTTTCCTGGCGGAATACACCAATATGTTTGTAGTTTCCGCGATCGCGGCGGCATTGTTTTTAGGCGGCTGGCAGGGGCCGTTTTTGCCGGGGGCGGCCTGGTTTCTCCTGAAGGTTTATTTTCTGATTTTTGTGATGATGTGGGTGCGCTGGACATTTCCCAGATTAAGGGTTGACCAGCTGATGCATTTTGCCTGGAAATTCCTTCTGCCGCTTGCCTTCCTAAATATCCTGGTTACGGCATTGGTAATGGTTATTAAGAGATAATGAGAAAAATCCTTGATTATACGATAAGTTTACTAAAGGGCCTGGGGGTAACCGCGAAATATCTGTTTAGGCCTTCGGTTACCCTGCAATATCCCAAGCAGCGCTGGACGCCTCCGGAGCGTTTCCGGGGCAGGGTGGCGCTTCGTCCGAAGAAATGCATTTCCTGCCAGATGTGCGCCCGGGCATGCCCGAATAATTGTTTGGAGGTAAAATTCAACGTCGGCGAAGATAAGAAGAGAAAACTCAACGAGTTTATTTACCGTATGGACACCTGTTTATTCTGCGGCTTGTGCGTTGAGCCGTGCCCGGCCTCCGCCATATTTATGAACCACGATTATGAGCTTTCGGTCTATGACCGTAATACCCTGATTATGAATTTGGTGAAAACGGATAGCTATGTGGAATAATCTCGCCGCCGCGGGTATTTTTTACGCGATTGCCGGACTTATTGTGGTATTCGCGCTTTTGTCGGTTACCTTAAGGAATATCTTTCACAGCGCCCTGGCTTTGATTGTGGCTTTATTGGGGATCGCGGCGATTTACATTTATTTGGACGCGGAATTTCTGGCATTGGTGCAGGTATTAATTTATGTGGGCGCGATTATGACCTTGATTATCTTCGGTATTATGCTTACGCTTAAAATATCCGACAGGACATTGAAACAGCACAATCAGCAGAGATTGCTTGCTTTTTTAATTGCCGGCTCAATGGGGTTTGTGCTTATTGTTATATTCTCACGCTTTAGGGTCAAGGAGGTTGTTTCTTCTAAGGCCGCGCCCGCGCTCGCGGATATCGGCAGGGAATTGCTCACGAAGTACGCCTTGCCTTTTGAGGTGATTTCCGTAGTCTTGCTCGCGGCCTTAATCGGCGCGATAGTGGTAAGCAGTAAGGAGTGAAATGGTACCTTTACATCATTATCTGATTTTGTCCGCGATATTGTTTTGCATCGGCCTCTACGGGCTTTTTACCCGCAGGAGCGCGATAGGGATTTTATTGTCTTTAGAGATAATGCTTAATAGCGCCAACATCAACTTCGCGGCCTTCTCTAAGTTTGTGACACCGGAGAATCCCATAGGACAGATTTTCGTAATCTTTACTATCGGCGTATCGGCCGCGGCCGCGGTAGTGGGCCTGGCTATTATCGTGGCCATTTACCGCAACTATAAGACGATTTTTGTGGACGAGATAGACATAATGAAATGGTAAACTACGCTTATTTAATAGCCATATTTCCTT
>SCPY01000155.1 GCA_004299495.1 bacterium
GCTCGCGCACTGAGCTTCTAAGGCGTATTTTACAATCTCCTGCGGCGACAGCGGCTGGCTCTTAATCCCCAGCTTTTCAGCCTCCTTAACTTGAGAAATCTGCCAATTCTGGCAGAAGCCGCATCGGAAATTACATCCGCAGGCGGCAATGGAAAATGAGCGCGTGCCGGGCAGGATGTGAAAAATCGGCTTTTTCTCAATAGGGTCAATATGCGCCGCGGCAGCCTCGCCATAGGTATAGGTATAAAGCGTCCCGCCTTTATTCCGGCGCACCCGGCAGATACCGAAATCTCCTTCATTGATTAGACAATGGTGGCTGCACAGAAAACAGGATACTTTATTATGGGCGAGTTTATTATAAAGAAGGGCTTCTTTTAACAAAACTTATCCGCTAAACGTTTACGCAATCTTTATTGCCTCAACCGGGCATTCTTGAGCGCCTTTACGCGCGCATTCTTCCTGGTCTTTAGCCACCGCGTCCACATAGGCAACCGCCTTATCTTCCTCCATCCGGTACACTCCCGGGCAGGTATCCGCGCACAGGCCGCAGCCAATGCAGATATCAGGGTCAACCGTTGCTTTCATTCTGATTCACCTCCCTTTCTCCCCTACTTCTTAATGAGACACTCAAACTGGATATTCGTATGCTCAATATGAAACCGCTCCTCTAAAAGCTTATTAATCTTCTCCAGGAGTTCGTTTGCCGCGCTTATACGGCAGTCCTCTATAACGATGTGGGCGGTCAACGCGTACATTGACGAAGCAATGGTCCAGGCGTGCAGATGATTCACTTCATGGATTCCGCTGACTTCGCTTTTTAACGCCTGGATTACCTTGTCAATATCCAGGTGTTTGGGGGTCGCCTCAAGCAGAATATTTACCGACTCGATAATAAGGCGCACCGCCCAGATAACAATTAATATACAGATAAAAAATGATATCAAGGGGTCAAGGATATAATTTTTTGTGTAGAAGATTATTATGCCGGCGATAACCACCGCGATGCTGGATACCATATCCCCTATCTCGTGCAGGAAGGCGCTCCTGACATTGATATCATGCGTGCAGAATTTAGCAAGCAGGCCTGTGCTTATCCCGTTAATCACTAAGCCGCATCCCGCCACCATAAGCATTTGCGACACCCTGATCTTTTCAGGCGAGCTAAACCGCGCTATCGCTTCATACACAAGGTATCCGCAGATTAATATCAAAACCACTCCGTTAACAAAGGCCGCTAAAATCTCCGCGCGGTAAAAGCCGTAGGTACGGTTTTTGGTTGCCGGCCGCATACTCAAACGTATCGCGAAGTAGCTGGTGCCCAGGGCAAACAAATGGGTAAGCATATGGCCGGCATCAGAAATGAGCGCCAAGCTGTTAGAAATAAACCCCCCGGCAAACTCTAACAGCATCCCTAACGCGGTCAAGAGAATTGCCAGGCGCAAGCGGGAAAGCTTATTGACGTGATGATGGTGATGAGGATGGATAACGGTCATGTTGATCGTAACTGATAAAAATAAAGGCAGGCGATCATAAGCCGGGTTCTGTTTGTGACAGCGGCTATTCCTCTGGGCCGCGACGTTACCATCGCGGCTCAAGCAGTCTACCCGTCCCGACAACCCCGCTCTTTTGGCAGGTTATCTTTTAAGG
>SCPY01000156.1 GCA_004299495.1 bacterium
CTTAAAGAGGAAGACGCTCTGTCTTTGGCTATTGTGGGCAGCCGCCGGGCCTCTTTTTACGGTTTAACCTGCGCTGAGAGGTTCGCGCTTGCCTTAGGTGAGCTTGGAATCAGTATTGTCTCCGGCCTTGCGCGGGGAGTTGATACCCAGGCGCATAAAGGCGCGTTAAAATCCGGAGGCAGGACTTTGGCAGTTTTAGGCAGCGGTCTAAACCGGATATATCCGCCTGAGAATAAGAAGCTGGCTGAGGGCATTTCGGAATACGGGGCGGTAATCTCAGAATTCTCTTTGAATACAAAGCCCCTGGCGCATAATTTTCCCCGGCGCAACCGGGTTATCAGCGGTTTATCTCAAGGGGTGATCGTGGTTGAGGCTGCGAGAAACAGCGGCGCGCTGATCACCGCGGATTTTGCCCTTGAGCAGGGCAGGGAGGTGTTCGCGGTGCCAGGAAAGGTTGACTGCGCGACCTCTTTTGGGGCCAACCAGTTGATTAAGCAAGGGGCAAAGCTTGTTGATAGCGTTGAGGATATTCTTGAAGAGCTGAAGCCGGGATTAAAAGAATTTTCCCAAAGGCAGGCTTTAGCGTATAGCGTAGAGCGTAGAGCGCCAGCCCCGCTAACGGCTGGGGATAGGAAAATCGCTCAAGAAATTTTGCCAAATAAGCTGTCCGAAGAAGAGAAATTGGTTTATAATCTTCTGACGGACAAGCCGAGGCCCGCGGATGAGCTTATTGAGGAGGCGGGCCTGCCTGCCGCAAAGACAATGTCTTTACTGTCTAGACTGGAAATGCAGAGAGCGGTAAAACAGCTTCCCGGCAAGCTGTTTATGAAAAAGGAGACTTGTTGTGGCTAAGTCTTTAGTTATCGTAGAGTCGCCCGCGAAAGCAAAAACTATTTCTAAGATATTGGGGAAGGATTTTGAGGTAGTCCCTTCAATGGGCCACATCGTGGACCTGCCGCGTACCAGAATGGGCGTGGATATTGAGAATAATTTTAAGCCGAATTTTATTGTCGTCTCTAAACGAAAGAAGATATTAAGCCAGATAAAGGCGCAGGCAAAGAAGGCGAAAAAGATTTATTTGGCTACCGACCCTGACCGCGAAGGAGAGGCAATCGCCTGGAATATCAAAGAAAAATTAAACGCGAACAAGGAATACCTGCGGGTTGTTTTTCATGAGATTACCGTTTCAGCGATAAAGGAGTCTTTTGCCCATCCCGCAAATTTAGACCAGAATAAGGTTAACGCCCAGACCGGCCGCAGGGTGCTGGATAGGTTGGTGGGGTATCTTTTGAGCCCTCTGCTCTGGCGTAAAATCACGGGAGGCCTTTCCGCGGGAAGGGTGCAATCTGTGGCAGTACGCCTGGTGGTAGAGCGGGAAAGGGAGATTCAAAAGTTCGTTCCTCAAGAGTATTGGGAGATTGGGGCGGAGTTAAAGAAGATCACGAGTCAGTTTGTTGCTAAATTAGAAAAGATAGATGGCCAAAAGGTAGAAATTAAAAACCAGGGTGAAGCTCAGCAAATAGTTGAAGATTTAAATGGGAAGCAGTTTGTAGTCTCGGAGATTAAGGAGGCGGAGAAGAAAAGGAATCCTTACCCGCCCTTTATTACCAGTACGCTTCAGCAAGATGCCTTTTATAAATTAAGGTTTTCAAGTAGCCGCACTATGCTTGTCGCCCAACAGCTTTACGAAGGCGTTGAGCTGGGTAAAGAAGGCGCGGTGGGCCTGATTACCTATATGCGCACGGACTCGGTGAATGTTGCCTCTTCCGCGTTAAGCGAAGTGAGGAACTTTATCAATGACAAATTTGGAAAAGAGTATCTTCCGGATCAGCCGAATATCTATAAGTCAAAGAAGCGGGCCCAGGAGGCCCATGAGGCCATCCGCCCGGCCTCAGTTTCAAGAATTCCCGGTTCCCTGAAGGAGTTTTTGACATCCGAACAGTTCAAATTATACACCCTTATCTACAACCGTTTTGTGGCCAGCCAGATGAAGCCGGCCATTTACGCGGTAACTTCAGCGGATATCAAAGCGGATAAATACCTATTTAAGGCATCCGGCTCAAAGCCGGCCTTCAAAGGTTTTACCGCCATATATGAAGACCAGGAAGAAAAAGAGGAGAAGAGCGCCCTCCCTCTCCTGGAAAAGAACGAAGCGCTGGAACTGGTAAAATTGATTCCTTCTCAACATTTTACCAAGCCGCCTCCCAGGTTTTCCGAAGCCACATTAGTAAAGACCCTGGAGGAGGAAGGTATTGGCAGGCCTTCCACTTACGCCCCCATCATTCAGACGATAATCTACCGGGATTATGTGCGCCGGATTAAAGGTTATCTTCACCCCACCGAGCTTGGTTTTAAAGTCAATGACCTGCTGGTAGGGTATTTCGCGGAAGTGATGGATGTTAGGTTTACCGCGAATATGGAAGAGGAGCTTGATGAGATTGAAGAGGGAAGGCTGGAATGGATGAAGGTGGTAAACGATTTTTACGGGCCTTTTAAAGGAAGTTTAGACTATGCCAACGAAACCATACAAAAAGAGGTTATCACGACTGATGAAATCTGCGCGCAATGCGGAAAACCTATGGTGGTGAAATGGTCAAGGAAGGGAAAATTCCTAAGTTGTTCGGATTTTCCTAATTGCCGCTATGCCAAAGCCATCACCACAGGAATAAAGTGCCCGCAGGAAGGCTGTCCGGGTGAGTTGATTGAGCGGCGTTCCCGGCGTGGCCCTTTTTACGGATGCACCGGTTATCCCAAATGCACGTATACGGCAAAAACGCTCCCCGATAAAGAAGCGGAAAGCGGCCGGCAAGAGAATGGATAGATACGTAGAAAAATATATCCGTTATCTGGAGATTGAGAAAAATGCCTCGCGGCATACCATTGTGAATTATCATAAAGACCTGGACGAGCTTAAGAAATTCCTGGGGGAAGCACAGATTGAAGGAGTGGATTACCTTACCTTAAGGAAATTCTTAAGCGCCTTAAAGGAAAAAAACCTCAAAAGCCGCACAGTGGCGCGCAAACTTTCAACCTTACGCAGCTTTTTTGGGTTCTTAAATCGTGAAGGTTTCTTGAAGAATGACCCTACGGTAAGCTTATCCAGCCCGAAATTAGACCGGCGCCTGCCGATATTCCTGACTGAGGATGAGGTGACAAAATTGATTGATTCCCCTGACGCTAAAGAGCAGTCGGGCTTACGGGATAGGGCGATCTTAGAGACCTTTTATTCTACGG
>SCPY01000157.1 GCA_004299495.1 bacterium
TCTGTCGTATCCGTATTTGGTATATTTGGCTATTTTCTCATCAGCTAATGGCTCATAAGACACGTCCTTTGCCCCGTAGACTTTGGTAGCAATGGTCCTTATCTTATCTTTGATCGGTATATCTAAAGGATAGAGAAATTTAAAACGGGTCTTTTGATCCGCGGCGCTCGCTACCGCCCTGGCCAAATCAAGAGCTCCTTTTCCGCCTTTAGCCCAGACCTCGCTTACCAGGCAGTCGCTTGCTCCCGCGGCAAGCGCCTTCTGCTTCACCAGGGCAATCTCTTTATCCGTGTCAGTCTTGAACCTGTTAATCGCCACAATACAGGGCAGGCCGAATAAACCCACATTCTCAATCTGTTTCTCTAAATTGCAAATCCCTTCTTCTATTGCCGGCAGGTCTTCGCTCACCAGGCCCTTGTCCAGGGGCCTTCCGGCAACCACATTAAATTTTCCCGAATGCATCTTCAGGGCGCGGATGGTGCACACCATTACCACCACATTCGGCTTCAATCCGGAATAACGGCATTTGATATCAAAAAACTTTTCCGCCCCCAGGTCAGTGCCAAAGCCGGCCTCGGTAACCACAAAATCTCCCAGGCGAAGCGCGATTTGGTCAGCCAGAATTGAGCTGTTGCCGTGGGCGATATTTCCAAAAGGGCCCGCGTGCATCATTACAGGGGTATGCTCCAGGGTCTGGATGAGGTTTGGCTTGATGGCATCCTTTAACAGCGCGGTCATTGAGCCGGCAACCCCCAGCTCTTCGGCAGTTATTGGATCGCCTTGCGTATTTTCCGCCACCAGCATCCTGCCCACACGCCGGCGTAAATCCTGGATACCGTCAGTTAAGGCCAGTATAGCCATTACCTCGGATGCGACCGTAATATCAAAACCGGTATCCCGGCCGCATCCGCCGTCTTTGCCTCCCAGTCCGATTCTTATATCGCGTAAGAACCTGTCTGAGACATCCACCACCCGCCGAAGAGCAATACTCTCCGGCCTTATGCCAAGGGAATTTCCTTTATAAAGACAATTGTCTAAATATGCCGCGGCCAGGTTATTGGCTAATCCTACCGCGTGGATATCTCCGGTAAAATGCAGGTTTACATCCTCCATCGGCATTACCTGGGAATGCCCCCCGCCGGTCGCTCCGCCTTTTATACCGAAGACAGGGCCGAGCGAAGGCTGGCGCAGACAGGTAATGGTTTTTTTGCCAATCCTGTTTAAAGCCATGGACAAACCGATAGTGGTAACGGTCTTTCCCTCTCCCAGAGGCGTAGGGGTTATCGCGGTAACCAAGACATATTTGCCAAGCGGCCTTCCTTGGATTCTTTTTAATATGGATAAATCTATCTTCGCCTTGAAATTTCCGTAAAGCTCAAGCTCCTTCTGGCGTATACCGATAGATTTGGCTATCTTGGCTATAGGATATGGTTTTGTCTTACGATTAATCTCTAAATCGGTAAGCACCTTTAAATCCTCCTCTCGTTAATAACGGTAATTTTCCGCTAAATCAAACGCCCCCTGGATTAACTCAAATTGTCCGCTGCCTTCTCCATTATCCAAAATTGATAAAACATCGAACCGGCAGCCCTCATCCAGTAATTTTCTTTCCTTTAAATATGTAAGCGCGGCCCGGGAAATCTTATACTGCTTACGGCTGTCCACCGCCTCTTTGGGCAGGCCGAAGGAGAGCGACGCGCGAGATTTGACTTCAATAAAGCAAAGACGGCTATCATGCCTTGCGATTATATCTATCTCGCCAAGCTTATTTTTATAATTGGCCTCCAGGATTCTATAGCCCCGCACCTTTAAATAGCGTATCGCCTTTTCCTCTGATGACCTGCCGAAATTGAGCCTGTATTTACTCATATTAGCCTATCCCGCCTCATAAGCGAAAACTCAAGCGCTGAATGGGAGAAGGGCCTATCGCTTTCAAAATATCTCTATGTTCTTTGGTCCCATATCCTTTATGCGAGATAAAATTATACTCAGGCCAGATTTTATGAAACCCGGCCATAATTCTATCCCGAGTCACCTTCGCGACTATGGAGGCACAGGCAATAGACAGGCTTTTCCCGTCTCCCCCGATGATATTCTTACAGGGAATACTTATTGATAAAGGGGCATTGCCGTCAACTAACACAAGTTCGGGAGCCGGCGATATCCGCTCAATCGCCTTGCGCATACTCAAGAGGGACGCCTGTAAAATGTTTATCTTGTCGATTATTCTATGATTCACTATGCCTACCGCGAAAAATGACTTATCCGTAATTTCCCGGTAGGCATTTTCGCGCTGGCGCGCGGTTAAAACCTTTGAATCGTTGATGCGGTTTTCAAAACGGCTGCTTTTTAAGATTACCGCCGCGGACACCACCGGACCTGCCAAAGGGCCGCGCCCGGCCTCATCAACTCCCGCGATTAACGAATAACCTTTTTTGGCAAATGTGCGCTCGTAGTAAAGCACGCTGCTTTTTAGCAAGATTAGGCGGACTCAATCTTGGTTTCTTTTCCGATCTTGCCTCTTAAATAATAGAGCTTCGCGCGCTTGACCTTGCCGCTGTGAATGACCTCAATCTTTTCAATCGCCGGAGAATTAAGCGGGAAAACCCTCTCAATCCCCTCTCCGAAGGAAAGCTTACGCACCGTAAACGTCGCGTGTACTCCCGAGCCGTTTTTGGCAATTACCGTCCCCTCAAAAGGGTGCAGCCTCACTTTATCACCTTCGGGAATCCGGGTCATTACCTTTACGGTATCTCCGATGTTAAAATCCGGCATTTCCTTTTGCGTTTGTCCCTGCTCAATCAGTTTAATTTTGTCCATATGTTACCTCCTTATATAAGTATAAATGTTCACCATAAAGTAACCATCGCTTATCTTGAAGCGCTATTTCAACAAATCCGGCCTCTTCTTCCTGGTTGTCTTCAGCGCCTCTTTGCTTCTCCACTCCTCAATCTTTTTGTGATTACCGGACAGCAATATTCTCGGCACGCGCATCCCCCTGAAATCCGCGGGGCGCGTATACTGCGGGTATTCCAGGAGATTTTCAGAATAAGACTCAAGACGGGCGGAATCCTCGTCTCCCAATACCCCGGGAATAAGCCGCGCAACGGCATCCACCAGGACCATCGCCGCCAATTCCCCTCCGGTTAAGACATAATCCCCGATAGAGATTTCCTCATCAGCCAGCGCTTCACGCACCCGCTCATCAACGCCTTCATACCTGCCGCAGATTAAAATCAGATGCCGGCAATGGGATAATTTTTGCGCCAATTTTTGATTAAGGGTTTTACCCTGCGGCGAAAGTAAGATTATTTTCGCCTTCTTCCTCCGCCTTATTTTTTCAACCGCCCGGAAAATCGGCTCCGGGGCCATCACCATCCCCGGCCCTCCCCCAAAGGGGCGATCGTCAACTTTTCTGTGCGCGTCCAGGGTATAATCGCGCACGTCGCGCAGGCGGATTTTCAGTTTATTCTTATTTTGGGCGATTTTGAGAATGGATTCGTCAAAATACGGCCTGAAGATATCCGGGAAGATGGTAATTATGTCAATGAGCACGCGGCGACACCTGGCTCAAGCTAAATTCTTCCATCCTGTTTTCGCTTATCGCTAAACGGATGCTCTTTAGCAGATTGTTGTAAAAATATATATTATGGCATGAAACAAGCCTAAGCCCTAAGATTTCTTCCATGTTAAAAAGG
>SCPY01000158.1 GCA_004299495.1 bacterium
GGGAAGCCGGCCTTTGGCTTCCCTATATACCCTTTTTATGCTTGAAAAATCTCCCCGCTCTAGCCTTATATGCCTGGCGAGGCGCATATTCCACCCGAGTATGGGAATTTTAAAAAGGCTGTCTTTGGCAACCCACTTAAACTGCATCCTTGTCTTATACATTAAGACAATATCGGCTAAACTCTGATGATTTGACACTACAACGTATTTCTTATGGCGGTCTATGTTCTCCAGGCCGCTGACTGTTACTTTCCAATAAGGATTTAAGGCGGTAACCGCGTTAGTCCACCAAAAACACTGGGCATGGACGATCTTGCGGTCCCTGTCAAAGAAATAAAGAATTATTGAAAGGAATGCCATGACAAAGAATAATAAAACGGTCAGGCCTATCCCGACAATCCATATAAGTATAGACTGAATTGATTGTTTCATGTTTAGGCTGTTTTCCCTTGCCTTCTTTTTGATTTGGCCCGCGGGCACAACACTCCGGCTTCCGGAGATAGTTTTCCGTTTTCGTAAGGAAATTCCCTGCAATAAGCCGGCTTCAAATTATAATCAACTTTGTGGATTGCGCATAGCCCGTCAGGGTCAAGGAAAGAACAGCGATTATCTTCAGGGCTGGTTCCGACTTTATATCCGGAAGGAAAATCCTCATCTTCCTCAAGATGGTAAAAATCTCCGCCTAATCCAAGGAGTAATATTTTTTTAGCAACTTCCAGGTCTACCCATACCCCAAAATCGCAGCAAGAATCCTTCTTCTTGCATCTCCCGCAGCTATTCATTCTAATTCCTCGTTTTTCCACATCTTCTAAGCCCTGGCTTTATTATCCCATAAAGCCCAAATAGAAAGCCGCAAGACAAAATGCTCCGTACTTGCGGCTTTAGCTTCCCGATTTATTAGCGTATTTATTGTATCTCTCTTTACAGTTAACGGCCTTCGTTCTTGCGCTTCGAGTAGCAATCCTTGCAGTATATCGGACGGTTATCCCTGGGCTTAAAAGGGACTTCGCACTCTTTCTTGCACTCCGAACAAACAGCCTTGTGCATCTCCCGCGGCCCGCCGAATCCACCTCCACCTTGGTAACCCATATTCCCTCCTCCTTTTTTGCTAAAAGCCTAACTTTGTAATTACTATAGGGCTTTTTAAGAAAAATGCAAGCATTTCTTTATTCTAATCCTTGACCTTACCGTCTCTAATTCATATTTCTGTACACCGAAGACCGGGGAGCAATCAAAGTAACAAAAACCTTATTATTTTCTTTGTCTATCCCATAAATAACGCGGCAATCTCCGACTCTGTATCTATATCGCCTCTTTTCGCATTTTAACACCTTGATATTCGGGCCCCAGAAAGGATTGCCTTCAAGATCCTCAAAACATTTATTTAACCGCTTTGACAACTCTTCCGGGCAGGACTTGTAGAACTTAAGCGCTGCCGGCATCAAAAGGACTTGAAAGTTACCCACGCTTTACTTTTCTCCAGTTAGTGCCCTTTTTCTTTAGATACAGCCTTTCGCCCTCCGCAACAATCTTTTCCTCTGCCGGAGTAAGAGCGCTTTCTATCTGCTCCACAATCAATTCCCGGATAAAGGAGGACATCGACATATATCTTTTTTTGCAAAGCTTAACTGTCTCTTCATAAAGCGAAGAGGGCATCCTTATAAGAAGCTCTTTATTCATCATTACAGGCATTTTCTCACCTCCAAGCAAAGTATATCACTATGATATACTTTTGTCAAGTAAAATCGGTAACCTTAAGCCAAGCTCAACACCCCGAATATCCCCGCGTATTTCTGCAAATATCTCGTAAAACCAGCCATTTCCGAAGGATTAAAGGCATTTTCTCTTCCGGATAAAGAAAACCCCCATGCTCTTGTGGCTCGCAAGAGCCTCGGTTCGCATGAGGGTTATAATTGGGGTCGATGGTTTTCGGACTTTAGGAACTTAACGATCAGCCAACCGACGCCTTTCAATCCGTTATTTTACCAGCAGACGCAGTAAAAATATACTCAAATCTCGATCAGCTGGCCGTCTTCTGCTATTGCTACACTCTTGCCAAAATACTCTTTAAATCGCTCCGGATGCTCTGTGTGGATCGGAATAATGCGCTTTGGCTTAAGCGCTCGGGCTAATTGCTTCAAAATATCCACTGTGGCGTGCCCGCTGGTATGGATATGCTCAAGCTTAAGATCATTCTCCCGCATAAAATCCCAGAAAATAGACGCCTTCTTTTTATCCCGGATATATCCGTCCCATTGGGAATAGATAAGCGTCGCGCCTTTGACATCCGGAACCTTTCTAATCAGCGGAATCATAGAATCACGCATCACGACAAGGGCCTTTTCTTTACCGATATCCCATGCCTTAATCTTATGCTTGCCGATGCCAAAGGTAAGGTATTTAAAATCTGAATTAACGATCTTATTGATGTAAACATCCCCCCTGCCGCGATAATTACCGATCAACACCCTAACGCTATCCCAGTCCAGTTGAGGAATCTTATTGCGTTCATTCTTTAACACATGCAGGACAGTGGCAATATATGGGTCAATAACAAGCGTGGCTTTTGCGCGCCGGGCCGCCTTGTAGAATGTCACGATACGATCAATGTTCTGGCCCGAACAGTAGGCAAGAATGACGTTCTTTTCCGCTTTCTTCAGCACGCCTTCTACGCCATCCAGCACAGCTTGCTCGTCTTGATATGCTCCTCCCTGCCGTTCAATCATGGTGCCTTCCATGAGCAGACAATCTATGTTTTTGGGTGGATTCTTAATAAACCGGTCAACTAGTGCCCGCTTCCATCCGCTAGCCCGAAAATCGCCTGAATAGAACAACCGCTTTCCGGTCGGCTTCTCTTCGATCAGAAAAGACATGGCATCAAACCCGGAATGGTCAACCAAATAGGGGGTTACTCGAAAGTCACCAATATCAAAGCTCACCTTGTGTTTGACGATACAAGGCTTTGAAATAACAACGTGGCTTCGCTTATGGGTAAAAACATTGAGGACATGTATCAGCTTGAGGACGCCCTCGCTAACATATACACAGATATCGGGATGCAGGTAGCTAAGCAAGCCATAATGGTCTTTATGGGAATGGGAGATTAAGATGCCGTTAACCTGCGGCTCTTGGCCCTTGTATAGCCCGGGGATATCGAACAAGACGCGCTCTTTAATGAGTTCAGCGGCTGACCTGTCTTGCAGAAAGCGGTCATCAAACTCCTTGCCATCGGAGGCGGCAAGCGGCATGCCGTA
Source organism: bacterium (assembly GCA_004299495.1). Taxonomy (GTDB): domain Bacteria; phylum Omnitrophota; class Gorgyraeia; order Gygaellales; family UBA12090; genus SCPY01. The sequence continues at coordinate 3,255 of SCPY01000158.1, forward strand.
ATCAAGAATAATACGGGTCTTGCCTGAGCGAAGCTCAACGCATGTGCCGCCAATCTGATGGGTGCCTCGGTGGATGATTAATTGCATTTTTTCATTTTGCTCTCTTCTAAAATATTGTTTTGAATAACATAAAAAGTATTTTCATCAAACTGCCTCCTCGCCTGCTCAACGAAACGATGATCATCTCTAATATTACCAAAAACAGCGATTTTCTTCATTGTACTTGAATCTCGGGAAATGGATATTTCTTGAGTAAGATAAGGCAATAAGCCAATACTCTTTTTCTGCCTGATAATTGCCTGATATTGTTTGGCAATATTAG
>SCPY01000014.1 GCA_004299495.1 bacterium
TATGGAACGAACGATAGTGAGTAAACATAAGTTGCTGCTCATTAAGGAGGTGAACTATGCGTATGCAGGAAAATAGGAGGTTTGTCCGCTGGGAGGTCACGCGGCCGGCGCGCTTCAGGTTGAGCCGTCAGGAGCATGAAGGGGAAGAGCAGATAGCCCTGCTTAAGGATGTCAGTTTCTCCGGCGCGAAGCTTGCGCTTTCGGAGAGCCTGCGCCTGAACGATACCCTGGATATGGAGATGGAGATTCCCGATGAGCATAATCCTGTCCATTGCCAGGCGAAGGTGGTCTGGCAGAAGTCTGTAGATGAGGCCGGAGCCGCTCCCTTTGCCTGCGGGCTGTATTTTACCCAGATAAAAAGCCGCGATAAGGATAAAATCTTTCAATATGTGCGCGGAATGCTCTTAAAGACAAAGGATGGCTCAGCGGGCAGTTTAGGCGCAAATAGCGGGGCGTAAGCGGCATAATACACTTGACGCTGGGGCGGTCTTATGGTAAACTTTTTAGATATGTTATCTTTATAAACTCTTGATACCTATTTTCCGGAAAGGAGTATTTAAAAATGCCGCAGGCCTCAACTCGCAGTTTATCTAACCGGAGGTTTGTTTACGCGCTATTCCCCATTATTTGTCTTCTATCCTTGTTGTCCGGATGCGCGAAGAAAGAGGCGGTTATCGCCCCCAAAAAGACCGTCATGGTCTGGCACTGGATGACCGACCGCGGCAATGCCTTTCAGGAATTAGCCAAAAGGTACGAAGCAAAGACCGGCGTCAGGGTTATTTTTGAATTATACGCCCCTTCCGATGCCTATACCCAGAAGGTCAGGGCCGCGGCCCAGGGCGGAAACCTGCCGGACATCTTTGGCATTTTGGCCGAGATGCGCGATTTCGCGGCTTTTATAAAAGCGGGTTATGTCAGCGACTTAACCGCCGCGATGAAGGAAAATGATCAGGCCTGGCAGATGAAGTTTGCTCCCGAGGCCTTAGCGGTTAATGAATTCTCCGAGGGAAATTCTTACGGCATCGCTCCGGGGATTTACGGGGTCCCGATAGATATCACCACCATAATGATGCTTTATAACAAGGATATATTTAAGGAATTAGGGCTAAATCCCAATAGGCCGCCTTCAACCTGGGAGGAATTCATAGCCATCGGAAAGAAAATCAAAGAGGCAAAGAAGCAGGGCTTGGTGAGCGGCTTCGGCGAGGTCTGGATGATTGATTGCCTGGCTAATGATTTTGCCTTTAATATTATGGGAAAAGACAAAGTGCTGGCGACCATAAGGGGAGAAGTCCCTTATACCGACCCCGACTGGGTGAGGGTTTTCAGCCTGTTTAAGGAGATGCAGGATAGCGGCTTGTTATACAACGGCTTGGTAAGTATGGTCAACAAAACCGCGGAGCAGCTCTTTGCTAACGGCAAAGCGGCGTTTGCTTTTAACGGTTCCTGGGGCGTGAATGTG
>SCPY01000159.1 GCA_004299495.1 bacterium
GCTTACCGCGCCGGAACCGTCACCGGCATGCTCACCGACGGCTTGGGCCTGCTTGGCGGAACATTGATATTTATCATTTTTGGCATTGCCTCTCCCGATGTCCTGCTGGGATTTGGCTTCGGCGGCACGCTTCTGGCGCTCTTTATGCGCGTAGGAGGGGGGATTTACACCAAAGCCGCCGATGTCGGAGCGGACCTGGTGGGAAAAGTGGAGAAAAACATCCCGGAAGACGATCCCAGGAACGCGGCTGTAGTCGCTGACCTGGTGGGTGACAATGTGGGGGATTGCGCCGGCATGGCCGCCGACATCTTTGAGTCTTACGAAGTTACGATTGTCTCGGGGTTAATTCTGGGCCTCGCGCTCGTTTCTATTACCGGGCAGATTAAATGGATCATTTTCCCCCTGCTTGTCCGGGGGATAGGCGTGCTTTCCTCAATCATAGGGACCTACCTGGTAAGGGGAGGAAAAGACGGAGAGAATACGGACGCCTTTTGCAGCATAAACCGCGGCTTCTACGCTTCCGCGGGCATCTCATTAGCCGCGTTTTTATTATTGGCGCATTTTTATATGCGCGAATGGAAGGCGTTTTTTTCAGTCAGCGTGGGGATACTGCTGGCTATTGTCATTGATGAAATAACCAAGTATTTTACCCATACGCATCATGCTCCGGTTAAGGAAATTGCCGATAGCTCTAAGACGGGTTCGGCGACATTGATATTACGGGGGCTGGCAATAGGCTTTGAATCATCGGCCTGGCAGTTTATCGTTATCGCCGTTACAATATTAGCGGCAATTATTATTTATTGGGGGCAGCCGGTGATTTTTGTGCTCTACGGAGTGGCAATGACCGGCATAGGAATGCTTACCTTGACCGGTAATAACGTAGCCATGGATTCCTTCGGACCCATTGCCGATAATGCCAACGGCATCGGAGAGATGAGCCGCCTGGAACCGAAGGCGCGCCGGATTATGGCTGACCTTGACGCGGTCGGCAATACCACCAAGGCGATCACCAAGGGCGTTGCTATCGGTTCGGCGGTAATCGCGGCGGTATCTCTTTTTGGCTCGTTTCTTACCGATGTTACCAACGCGCAGGCGCAGATGAACGTGGCGGAAAGCCTGCGCCTGCTTGCCACCGGCATCCGCGTTTCAGAACCGCTGGTATTTATCGGGTTACTCATAGGCGGGGCAATCCCCTGCCTGTTTTCCTCGCTGATGATTAATTCCGTAGCCAGGGCGGCAAGCTTAATTGTTGATGAAGTCCGCAGGCAGTTTCATATGCCCGGGGTTATGGAAGGAAAGATTAAGCCCGATTATAAAAAAGCCGTGGATATCTGCACGGTTGCCGCGCAGAAGGAGCTTATCGGCTTGGCCCTCATTGCCATTATCAGCCCCGTGTTAATCGGGCTTGTGCTTAAGGTAGAGGCCCTGGGAGGATTTTTGGCGGGAGTTATCCTTTCCGGGCAGTTGCTGGCGGTATTTATGGCAACCGCGGGGGGAGCCTGGGACAATGCCAAAAAAACAATTGAAGACGGCCTGCACGGCGGCAAAGGCTCAGAGGCGCACAAGGCGTCGGTTGTCGGCGATACGGTAGGAGACCCGCTGAAAGATACGGCGGGGCCGGCGTTAAATCCGATGATAAAGGTGATTAATCTCGTTTCGTTGTTGATTGCGCCGATACTTATCCATCTTCAGCGGGCGGATTTAGGGGTCATCTTCGGCATACTACTATGCATTTTCCTGATAATCGGGGCCATCATTTACTCTAAGCATGGCAGGCTGAGCTTCAGAAATACGCGAGGAAAAGTCAGCTTTTAGATATTTTGGGGATGATTTCTTCATCGCGCAGATAGCAGGCGGGGTCCTCCTGCCAGGCGTCCCAGTAATACGCTTTCGCCCGGGCGCGAAAATTTCCGTTACAGATATCCAGAAATCCGCAAGCCCCGCAGCGCCCCTTTAGATACGGCTTTCTATTCTTTAGCCTGCGCATAAGCTCATCACTTGTATCCTGCCAAATATCTCCGAAAGCCTTCTGGCGGACGCTGCCAAAGGAATAATCCTGCCAGAATTGGTCCGCATGCACCAAACCCTGGCTGCCTATGTTAGCGATGCCCATTCCGGAGCTATTGCCCCCGTTATAACGCAAGAGCTTTAAAATTCCTTTTGCCTTTCGCGGGTCCTGCTTTCTTACCTTTAAATAAAGGTAGGGCCCGTCGCAATGGTTATCTACGGTTAATACCTCCTTTTTGATGCCCATTTCATCCCAGGACATCACCCGGTCGCAGAGCATATCTATGCAGGCGCGCGCTTGAGTGCGCGTAAGGTCGTCTTTGGCCATAGAGCTTCCTCTGCCGGCATATACCAGATGGTAAAAACAAACCCTGTCAATGTTTTCTTCTTCTGCTAACTTCAGGATGCCGGGTATGTCGGTATAATTATGCCGGGTAATGGTAAAACGCAGGCCAACCTTTTGCCTTACCTCTACCAGGTTTCTTATGGCCGCCAATGCCCGCTCAAATGCCCCGGCAACTCCGCGGAAACGGTCGTTTCGCTTACCGATACCGTCAAGGGAAACCCCTACATAGTCAAATCCGGCTTCTTTAATCCGGCGGCTGAGCTTTCTGGTGATCAATGTGCCGTTAGTAGAAATTACCGTTCTTAAATTAAGCCGGCGGGCCAAGCTGTTAAGCTCAAAGATGTCCTTTCTTAAGAGCGGCTCACCTCCGGAGAAAAGCAGGACCGGAACTTTAAATGCCGCCAAATCCCGAATCATCTTTTGGGCCTCATCGGTAGTAAGCTCACCCGAATATCGTTCGTTACGCGAATCAGAATAGCAGTGTACGCAGGAAAGATTACAGCGCCGGCCGGCATTCCACACCACAATGGGCCTGCGCGCCTTAGAATTTGTGTTGGGCTTATACCTTAAGCCGTCTCCGTAGGATGAGTAATTACAAAGCAGTTTAGTGAGATTGATCATAATATTTAACGATTGCCCCGGCTAACCCCTCAAAGGTATATTCCTTTGCTTCTATGGCAGCTTTTAATCCAGATTTACGCGCTTCCCGCGCGGTTATCGGCCCAATAGCGGCGATAACCGGCATTTTTTTGAGCCCGCGAAAGGCCGCCGCGGAAAACACTTTAAAAAAATTCCTTACGCCTGAAGCGCTGGTAAAGGTGATGAGGTCAATATCCTTTAAGCCGCGCGCGGCGCGCCCGCGCGCCCTTACCGTTTTATACGCGGGAGCTATGGTTATTTTTGCGCCCATTTTCCGCAGGCCTTTAGGCAGGGCATCTCTTGCTTCTCTCGCGCGCACGATGAGGATATTCTGCCCCTTGATGCCTAATTTATTAAAGCCTTCAATTAACCCTTCCTGGCAAAAAGACTCCGGCAGGAGGTCAGCCTTAATGCCGATATCCTCTAAGGCCTTGCGCGTCATCCGTCCGATTACCGCGGCCTTAACTCCCCTTAAGACGCGCGCGTCTTTTTTGAAACAATCCATCCGCTGTTTAAAAAATCTCACCGCGTTTTGACTGGTAAATATAATCCAACGGAAGCCGTCAATCCGCGCGATCGCCCGGTCAAGTATTGTATAGTTTTTAAGCGGTTTAATTTCTATGGCCGGCATTTCTAAACACGACGCTCCGCCGGCTTCTAAAAGGCTAAGAAGCCGCCCTTGGCCCGCGGACTCCGGAGGGCGCGTAATCAAAATCTTTTTTCCAAAGAGCGGCAGGGATTCATACCAATTAAGCTTGTCTCTTAAGGAAACAACATCTCCGGCTATCAATATCGCCGGGGGCCTAATCTTGGCGTTCTTCGCCGCCCTTATGATTTCACCCAATGAGCTTGAGATGCTTTTCTGTCCGGGGAGGGTTCCCGACTGAATCAGGCAGCAGGGCGTGGAATCCGGCCTGCCATGGCGGATGAGATTATTGACTATAGATTTAAGATTTCCCACCCCCATCAGAAACACTAAGGTGCCAATGCCAGAGGCAATTCTTTCCCAGCCTATAGCGGATCCGGCCTTCGCGCCGTCCTGATGCCCGGTAAATATGCCCACCGACGAGGTATAGGCGCGATGGGTAAGGGGTATGCCCGCGTAGGCAGGCACGGCAAGCGCGGCGCTTACTCCGGGGATTACCTCAAAGGCAATTTTATGGCGGGATAAACACAAGGCCTCTTCCGCGCCCCGGCCGAATACAAAAGGGTCGCCGCCCTTAAGCCGCGCCACCATTTTCCCGGCCTTAGCCTTCCTGACCAGCAATAAGTTAATTTCATCCTGGGTAAGGGTATGCCTCTTGGGGGATTTCCCGCAATAAATCAATTCCGCTGCCTGGGAAGCATATTCTAACAGCCTGGGGTTAACCAGGCGGTCATACACCACGACCTCCGCCTTCTTTAAGCATTCAAGGCCCTTAAGCGTAATTAATCCGGGCTCACCCGGGCCCGCGCCCACCAGATAGACCTTACCCTTTTGCCTCATTTTCTGTCATTACGGGGCCGCGTAATAAGCTTGCCGCCGCCTCTTTTTAAACATTCACAGGCTAACAATTTCCCCAAAGATTCCGCTTCCTTTAACGGCGCCTTCCTGCTTAAGCGAATCATAATTTTACCGTCTTCGTCCGCGGCGGCCGCCCGCAAACGCAGCCATCCGTTTTTAATCTCGGCAAACGCGCCTACAGGAAGCCGGCATCCTCCGCCAAGCTCTCCCAGGAATGCCCGCTCGCAGGAAACGCGCAGAGAGCTTTCCCCGTGGTTCAAGCTTTTCGCGATAGCCTCCATTATTTTATCCCCGGCCCTTACCTCAAGGGCAAGGGCTCCCTGGCCCGGGGCAGGCAGGATAAGGGAAGCGGGAATGGGCTGAATATAAAAATCCGAAGAAAAAACTCCCAATCTGATTACCCCTGCCATTGCCACGACAATGGCGTCAAACTCGCCCCGGGTTAATTTCTTCATGCGGGTATCTAAATTTCCTCTTAAATCTTTTATCTTAAGGCCGGGCGCCAGGCGCAAAAGCTGGGCGCGCCTGCGCAAACTGCTTGTGCCTACGATTGCGCCCTTCTTTAGTTTCATAATGGCTATTTTCTCTTTTGAAATTAAACAATCCCGCGGGTCTTCTCTTTTGGTTACCGCGGCAATGCTTAAACCCGCGGGCGCCTGCGTCGGCAGGTCCTTCATGCTGTGGACGGCAATGTCAATCTCACCGATACGCAATGCCTCCTCAAGTTCTTTCACAAATATACCCGTGTCGTCTCTCTGCCAGCGTTTATGCCTGTCGCCGAAAGTGATTATTTTCTTAAGAGAGAATGAACGCGACGGAAAGACCCGCCTTAAGCTTCGGATAACCCCCTGGGCTTGAGCCACGGAAAGCAGGCTTCCTCTGGCGCCGACAATAATCTGTCTTTTTGCCATTATCTGTCTTCTAAACTCTGGATTCTGCTAAGGATTCTTTCTTGAATTGCAGCAGCTCTCGCGCGGATGCCTCAAGACGCCCCCGGATAATCTGTTCGGCCTTCGCCGCTTCGCGCAAGCGTTCTTTAAGGTTCGCGTCGCACACGCTGGTTAAGTCATCAAGGTTGTAAAGATGGCTATTTTCAATTTCTTTTACCTCCGGGGAGATATTGCGGGGAAGGCCTAAATCAATTAAAAAGAGGGGGCGATGATTTCTTAACCGCATCACCTCAAGCATTCGCTGATAGGTAATAAGAAAGTGCGGAGCCGAGGTGGAGCTGATAACGATATCCGCCCTGCTTAAGCAGGGGATGATTTCTTTAAGGTTTGTTGCCGTGCCGCGGAACCGGCTTGCGAGTTCCTTGGCTTTGGCGAAAGTGCGGTTTGCTACCACCACGGTCCGTATACCCTGAGAATACAGGTCCCTGGCCGCCAGCTCGGCGATTTTTCCTGAGCCGATAATCAAAACCTTTTTATCTTTCAATGTCCCCAGAGCCTCTTTGGAGAGGCGGATCGCTACCGAGCTCACCGAAACCGCGCCCCGGCCAATCTTAGTTTCGCTGTGGACTTTTCTGCCTAATCTGATGGCCTCTTCAAAGAACCGGCTTAAGGTTTTTCCCGCGCTCTTTGCCTCTACGGCTTTACCATAGGCCTCTTTTACCTGGCCTAAAATCTGGGTTTCGCCGATAACCATTGAATCCAGGGACGCGGCCACCCTGAAAAGATGCCTCAGCGCCTCTTCATCGTTATACACATAAAGATGGTTTCTAAAAAAACGTATTGGCGCCTTATGAAAATCGGCAAGAAAATCCTGCGCCGCCTGATGGCCGCTCTGGGCGTCCGCGGTTACAGCGTAAAACTCTGTCCGGTTGCACGTAGACAAGATAACGGCTTCTTCAATAGCGCCATATCCCTTAAACGCGATAAGCGCGTCATAAAGTTTCCCGGGGGAGAAGGAAATCCTTTCCCTTATTGATATTGGAGCGCTTTTATAATTGAGCCCGATAACCTGAAAATTCATATTATATTATTATAACAAAAACGCCTTATTTTAGTATTCTTTTTCGCTCCGGAGGCGGGACCCCGGCATTTACCAGGCAATGCATCAACATTCTACGCAAGCGCGGTTTAGCGCATCTTTGCCTCAGGTCGGCGCGGATTGACCGCAATGCCTTTAAGAAGCGCGCGTAGCCGGGAACAAGCAATGTCTCTAAGTCTTTTCTTATCCGCTTGCTTAAGCCGGGGGCCTTGCCGCTGGTAGAAATACTGATAATCAAATCCCCCTTGCCTATACTTGAAGGAACGATAAAGCTGCTAAGCTCAGGCGAATCCACCACGTTCGTCAATATCTGTAAGGCCAGGGCATCCTTAGAGATCCTGGCGTTTACCCTGCTGTTATTGGTAGCCGCGATCACCAAACACGCGCCCCTAAGATGCTTCTTGCGATACTCCGAAGGTATATGGAAAATTTCTTTCTTTTTCTTAAGCCCTGCCAGGCCCCGCTTGAGGGTTTTGCTGATAACATACACCTTACCGCCAGACCGGATAAGGGCGCGCGCCTTGCGCAAGGCCACAACTCCCGCGCCTGCCACTACGCATTTCTTGCCTTTCAGGTCTAAAAGAAGGGGGTAGTATTTCGTTTTATTCCTTTTTTAATAACGGCTGGGATTAACGCGAAAGCGGGCTCGCGCTTACCTTGGCGAATTTAATTCCTATCTCGTAGCCGTTAGCTTGCGGCTCTTTGGCGGGCTTTACCCAGACTACTTCTCCGCTGACATAAAAATTCCCAGTGCGGGGCATTATCTTAAACTGTCCGCTTAACTGGGTGCCGATGGCAATATGATTCTCCGAGAGTATCCGCATTCCTCCGGAGCTGATATCTAAAAGCGCCCCCTCGTGGCGGCTTTGAGCGGCGCGAATCTGCGCCTTTTCTTTCGCTCCGGTGCGCCTGAATTTTCTCCGCTCGTCCATCGCGGACTCTCCCGCTATTCCCTGCGCCTGTCTATTATGTAGATGCTCTTGCCTATGGTTTTTGCGTAATTCTTTAATTCGGTAACCGTCTGGATTATTTCCGCGATATGGGTAAATCTCGTATTTTCGTTAGTGGCTATCCCCGCCGAAATGCTCATAATGGGGACTTTGCACAACTGGCCGGCCCTGTTTTTGGTAACGACGTAGCCCCGGCTCCTGTCTTCTTCGTCATAGAAAGAAACTATCGCCCGGTCAAAATCCGCCACGATTTTCTTGCAGATATCCTCCACGCAGTCGGGGGTGGTAATAAAAATAAAATCGTCCCCGCCGATATGCCCGAGAAAATCGGAAGAGTTTCCCAGCTCTTCTAAGGCCTTGCTCGCGATGTCCGCAACACTGGCGATAACCTCATCCCCCTTTTCAAATCCATAGCGGTCGTTAAATTCTTTGAATCTGCTTAAGTCTAAATAGCTCACCGCCACAGGCGCTCGCGACCTGACCCGTTCCTCAAGCTCTCTTAATACGGAGACATTCCCGGGAAGCTTGGTAAGAGGGTTGGCGTCCAAGTCCCGGCTCATACGCACCAGGGAAGACTTTACCCTGGCCAGAAATTCCGCCGGCTCGATGGGCTTGTCCATATAATCATCCGCTCCGGAATAAATGCCTTTTATCTTATTCAGGGGGTCCTTGGTATCCATGAGCAATATTAAGCTTAAATGGCGCAGGCGGAAATTCCTGCGTACGGCTTTACAGAATTCCACGCCTTTGATGCCTTCGCTTTCAAAATCCAGGACCACCAGATGGAATTGCCCGCCGCTTAATATGGACAGGGCCTCGGGGGGGGACTTGGCGGTTACCGTGCAATAGCCTTCCTGATTCAGGAGCGCGGATAAGAATTCCTGGGTCTGGCTGTCTTTAACCAGAATGAGGATATTGCCGTTGCTGGCGGGAGTAGTCATTTCAAATTATTATAAGAGCGAGAGGGAGCTCTGTCAAGCTAAGAAAATCTTATACTGCCTGCTTTTGGTAAATACGGGCGTTGGTATCTATGTCCTTGAATATACGGCCCGCCTCGGTAAAGATTACCTCGGATTTGCCCTTAATCAGGTATCCTCCGGGCCTTAAGGATTTATAGAATTTCATTAAAAGCTGTTCCTGGAGGTCGCGGTTAAAATAAATAAACACATTGCGGCAAAACACCACGTCGGTTTCTTTAATATGGTCCTGACGGATCAGGTCAAGGTATTGAAAACCGGCCATCTTTTTTATTTCTTCTTTGAGCTGATAGCAGCCGCCTTCAAGCGGCGTAAAATAACTTTTCAGGCGTTCATTCTCCACGTTTTTCAGGCTTTCCTTTGTATAGATTGCCTCCCCGGCGGCTGATAAACATTTCTTATCGATATCGGTACCCAGGATGGTGAGAGAAAAATTTTGCGCCTCTTCTTTTAAAAGCTCCTTAAGCAGGATGGCGATGGTATAGGTCTCTTCTCCGCTGGCGCATCCCGCGGACCAGATGACAAGGCTCTTTTCATTCTTAAGCTTTTTCTCTTTAATCAGATTTTCAAAGAGATAGCGCACGGTTATCCACACCTCGGGGTCGCGGAAAAACTCGGAAACGTTAATGCACAACTGGGCAAGCAGTTTTTCGTATTCGCCGGGGTTATGGGTTAAAAAGCGCGCGTACTCGGCGTAAGACTCTAAGCCGCTTTCCCGCATCCTTAGGGCTAATTTTCGCTTGATTATTCCGGAATTATACTGCCTGAAGTCAAGGTTCCTGTCCTGTAAGATTCTATCTAAAAGCGCGCCAAACGCCTTTGCCTTGTCTTCGGTTATGGGATGGCCGGGGTTCTGCCCCACGGACTCTATGGCCTGCATCAGCTCTTTTACAATCTCGCCTTTGTATTTATCCCTTATCGCGGAGATGTATTCGTAAGGCGCTTTTTCTCCCTGGGCAAGCTTAATATATTCGGGAGGTATTTTTGCCACTACCCGGGAAAATATATCCTGCCTGCATTTCTGGCAGGTACAGATGTCGTAATGCAGGATGAGGGCGTTATTAAGGTATTCCCTTACGATATCCTCAATGATATTTCTCAGTTCTTGCGGCATGGTGCGCAAAATATAGCATAAATAAGGAGGTTTGCAAAGGAATTTTTTGCTTGATATTTACGGCTGGATAACTTATTATATGGACTATACTTATGAAGAAGAGCTACACTATCATTGAGTTGATTATGGTCATAGTCATCGTGGGCATCCTGGCCGTCATCAGCATTCCCCGCTTCCAGAGTTTTTATTATCTAAAGCTTAACGGCGCGATGAAAAAGGCAGCCGCGGATATCCGTTACGCGCAGCAATTGGCAATTTCCCGCCATGAAAGTTATAACATAATTTTTAATACCGCTAATGAAACCTACGAAGTCCGCCGCGCTTCAGACAGCAGTTATGCCGCAAACCCCTTTAGCCGCGGTAATTTTATCGTTAATTTTACCTCCGACCCGCAATATAACGGCATTAAAATAGACTCCACCTCTTTTGGCGGAACCTTGCAATTTGATTGGCAGGGGATTCCCAGAAACGGATCAGGAACAACGTTAAGCGCCGAGGGCAGCGTCGTTTTTTCCTATCAAAACAACGTGATGGCTATTTTTATCACCCCGAATACGGGAAGGGTAAGGATGCAATGATACCCTCCAACAAAGGTTTAACCATTATTGAGTTAGTCGTGGTTATTGTAGTGCTCGGCCTGGCCATACCGCCGCTTTTGACAATGTGGGCGAATGTGGCCTGGCGCTCCGCCGCTTCAGAACTCCTGGCCGATTCCGCTTTTTACGCCCAGCAGCTAATGGAAGAGATAAAATCCAAAGATTTTGTTGACCCGGATGACCCGAACAACACCAATCTCGGAGTAAATAGCGGAGAAAGCTCTAACGACCGAACCACTTTTGACGATGTGGATGATTTTGCAGGCTGCGCAGATGCTTCTGTTACTACCCCTGCCGCGGGATACACTCGCTCGACAGCAGTTGATTATGTCAACTTAAGCGGCTCTGCCTGGCAAATGTCAGGCAGCCCTACAGATTACAAGCGTATCGTCATCACTGTCTCGCGTAGCGGTGGAGCCGCAATACCCGTAAGCTTAACCGCGCTGGTTAGTTCACACTAAAATATGAAACCCGAGACCATTAAGGGCGTTACCCTCATTGAATTAATAATGGCCATTATGATTGTCGGCATTCTGACCGCGGTATCATCGCTATATATCAAAGAAACTATTGATTTATGGCGCTTTTTAAGCTTTCGCAGTGAAGCCGTCGCGCAGGGCAGGACGGCTTTGGTAAGAATGGACAGGGAAATCCGGCAGGTCAAGGACTCCGCCTCCATAGCCCTCGCGGATTTGTCCCGGCTGCGCTTTACCTCGCTGGATTTAAGCGGTGACGGCAATGACGATACCGTTGAGTTCTACCGCGACGCGGCAACGAATGAATTAAGGCGCATATTTAATAACAATCCGGCGCAGGGAGATATTCTCGCTTCAGGAGTTACTAATTTAGTTTTTACTTATTATAATTCCGCAAACTCGGAAATCCCCGTACCGGTGGCGGACACTACGCAGGTTTATCGCGTTGCCATAGAAATTAATATCGCGTCGGGAACGCAAACCAAAAC
>SCPY01000160.1 GCA_004299495.1 bacterium
GTTGGTTACTATCGGGTAATCCGGGCTATAGTATAAGAATGTCCCGTCTGACTCATCCGCCTCGGCCACAAAAAAATCGCTCTTTCCTAAACAGGCGTTATCATCCACGTTGCGTAAGACCCCTCCCGCGGCAAGCGTGGGATGAAATCCCGCCTCAAGCAATAAGTGGCCGATAAGTGCGGTAGTAGTAGTCTTACCGTGGCTGCCGCTTACCGCGATTGTTGTTTTATCCCGCATCATCTTCGCCAGCACTTCCGCCCTGTGCATTACCGCAAGGCCGCTTTCTCTGGCGGCCGCTAATTCCGGATTCTCATTTTTGATTGCTGAAGAATAGACTACCATCTGCGCGCCATCCAGATTAGCGCTTTCATGGCCAAGAAATATCCTTATCCCCTTTTCGGAAAGCTTTCGGGTCTGCGGGCTTTCTTTTATGTCTGAACCGCTTACAAAATAGCCCTGCGCCGACAAGAGTGATGCTATGCCGCTCATCCCTATCCCGCCTATTCCGATAAAATGAATATGCCTTCCGGAAAATCCCTGAATCTTGCCTAAAGATTGCTCTTCCGGTAAGGCAGATATTTCAGCCATCCCGCACCTTACTGTTTACTCTTTTATATGCCTAAGCCATGCCTTATGCAATTCTTCTAAATTCTTAAATACCCGATAGGCATCATTAATCGCCTCATCAAAGCTTTTGCGCTCTTTCAGGGCATGACAGAGCTCTACAAAATTATCCTTGCCGAACCTTTCCATCAAATAGCTGACTACACTGAGAGACTCTAAATAATAAAGCTCAACCAAATCCTTATCGCTTACAAAGGCGATATTTAACTGAGACAGCTTATCTAAGGCAATGAGTTTCTTGGCTTCAATTGCCTGAAGCAATTTTTGTTTCAGGTCCGGCCTTTTGCCCTTTTCCTGAAACATCGCCACTCCCTCATCGAGCCAGGCAGGGGCATTGCTCTGGCCTCCCACAAACTCTCTAAAGATGATATGCCCCAGCTCATGCGGAAGCAGGGATTGAAAAAAACCCGCCGCCCAAGGGTAGGTCTCAATAACCTTTTCGTGGTAATAGGCCACTCCTCCCGACCATGAGGGCTTACCCGTCTTCTCCTGGTAATCCTCGGCGTTGTTATAGATATATATCTTTGCCCGGTTATCCCAAAGCCAGAAATTATAGCGGGTAAAACCTAAATTCTCGGCTATACTCTTATAACATTCCTCGGCCTTTTCTGAAACCTGCTTGACAAAGTTCTCGCCCGCGTCTTTATAATATACGATAAAATGCGTGCTTTTCTGAACATTCCATCCCTTTTCGTCAAAGGCGTAAGCAGCGGAAAACAAAACGCAAAAAACAGAAAACAGAATTACACATACGCGAAGAATTTGGCTTCTCCGGGCAGAATCTGCGTGTCGTAACAATTATTTTACCATGGATAGTGCCAATTCCGCTAATTTATCAGCCGCTTCGGGATAGGCGAATTTCTGTATATTATCTTCCAGGGCCTTTCGTTCATCCGCCGAGCGTATAAGCCGTAAAATCTGTTCGCGGAGGCCGGCTCCGCTAAGCTCTTTTTCCTGAATAACCACCGCCGCGTTTTCGTTTTTAAGCGCAATGGCGTTTTCCAACTGATGTCCCCTGGCGTGAGGATAGGGAATAACCACCGCCGCTTTCTTGAAATACGCCAGCTCCGAAAGCGTGCCCGCGCCGGCCCGGCAAATTACTAAATCCGACGCGCCATAAGCCAGATTAATCGCGTCTAAAAAATCAAAGAGGCAATACTTAATTGTAATACATTTATAGCATTCTTTCAAGCGTAAATAATCGCTCCTGCCGCTGATATGGATAAATTGAAACCTTTCCTTCCTTTCCGCAAACAGCCTCACCGCCTCCGCAAACTCCATATTAATGCGGCGCGACCCCTGGCTCCCGCCGACGACCAGCAAGGTAAACGCGCCTTCCAATCCGAAGAAACGCCTGGCCTCATGTACGGAGCTCTTGGTTAATGAAGAGCGCAACGGGTTACCGGTAAACACGCGTTTTCCGGCCCTTAAGGGCGTATTTTTAAAACTCACCGCTATTTTATCTGCAAAAAAACTCAGAAGCTTATTGCTCAAGCCAAACGAGACATTCTGTTCATGGATAAGCGTGGGTATTCCAAGCAGCGCGGATTCTAAAAGCGCGGGAAAGCTTACATACGAGCCAAAACCAACAACCAGTCCGGGACGAAACTTTTGAATAATAAAAAAAGAATCAAAAAAAGACCTGCATAGATAATAAAGCGACCGCAGGAATTTTATTCCCTTGAGGCTTGGCGCGGGCAAGGATACAAAAAAGAGATGATAGCCGCGCCTTTCAATAGCGCTTTCAATGCCGCGCTTTGAAGTTACAAAGGCAATGGCAATATCCGGCCTTTTCGCGGCCAGCCTCTGGGCAAAGGCAAGCGCGGGATAAAGATGTCCCGCGCTTGCGCCTGAGGCTATAAGCACCTTAATAGCGGAAGGTTCCGCTTTCATCTGGTTAACACGGGTTCTCCGCGAATCTGGATATATTAAGTAAGAGGGCGATTCCTATCATATCAAATACCAGGGCGGAGCCTCCGTAACTGATAAAGGGCAAAGGCAATCCCTTAGTAGGAAAAATACCTATGCTTACCCCTATGTTAATCACAGCCTTAATGGTAATCAAAGACACTATCCCTAAGCTTAGGAAAGCGCCAAAACCATCCTGGGCATACTTTACCACCTTACAGCCGTACATAAACAAAAGGGCAAATAAAAACACAATAGCTATGGCGGCAAATAAACCCAACTCTTCTCCGATGAGAGAAAAGATAAAATCGGTATGCCCCGCTGGCAGATAAAATAGCTTTTGCAGGCTCCTGCCTAAACCCCTGCCCAATAGCCCTCCGGACCCAATGGCAACCTGGGACTGGATAAGCTGAAACCCGGAACCCAAAGGGTCTGCCCAGGGATTCAGGAAGGCCATTATCCGCGTGCGGCGGTAAGGCACGCTAAAAATCAAGAAATAAAGAAAAGGGGCTGCCGCCAGCGCAATCCACAGCAGATGCGTGAGCTTTGCTCCTGCCGCAACGAGCATAATAAATACTACCGCGCTTAAGGCAACCACAGTCCCCAGATCCGGCTGAATCAAGACTAAGATGCCTACTCCCCCCAGCACCAGCACCACAGGCAGGAATCCTAACGCGAAATTCTCTATCCTTTTTACGCCCTTTTGTGAAAGAAAGGATGCCGCGTAGATAATCACCGATAGATTGGCTAACTCTGAAGGCTGAAAACTGAACCCCATAACCTGAAACCACCTCTTTGCCCCGCCTATCTCCCGGCTTATTCCCGGCACCTGCAGGAACAGGAGAAGAAAAACAGAGCTTAAGACCAGTATTTTGGCGTGCCTGTTCAAGGCGCGGTAATCAATAGCCATTACGCCAAGCGAACAAACAGCCCCCGCGCACAAAAAAATCAGATGCCTCTTTAAGAAATAAGCGCTGTCCTTGAACTCCTGCCCGGCGTAAATTGCCGTTACGCTATAAATCATCACTACGCCTATAGCCATCAGGGTCAACACCACCATCGCCATGGATATCCTTAAGTTACGCATATTATAATTTACTTACTATCTCTTTAAACACCCTGCCACGATGTTCATAATCCTTAAACATATCGAAGCTGGCGCACATCGGAGAAAGCAGGACGCAATCTCCGCTGCTTGCCTGCCTGAAGCTTATGCTCACCGCCTCCTCAAGCGAAGAGGCATCCTGAATCACCGCGCTTTCATTCAATTGAGAACGAATCTTATCTTTTGCCTCTCCGATTACCACCAAAAGCTTTACCTTCTGCTTAATAAGCCCAGATATTTCGCGGTAATCGCTGTTTTTGTCCCTGCCTCCCGCGATAAGGATAGCCGGCTTACGGATATTGCGCAATGCCCACGCCGTTGAATCCACATTCGTGGCTTTAGAGTCATTGATAAATTCTATTTCCCTGACCCTGCGCACCTGCTCCAAGCGATGCTCCACCCCTTTAAAGTTTTTAAAAACCTCCAAACACTCGCCGCCAGAAACCCCGAATATCCCGGCTATGGCCATCACCGCCAGATGATTGGGATTAAGATTAAACGGCGCCTTGCCGAAAGATTCTTCTCCTTGATACCCGCCAAAGTAGGATACCCTTACCTTTGCCGTTTTTGCTAAATCTCTTACGACGGGGTCGTCATCATTCAATACCAAATAATCGTCCTTATCCTGATTCATAAAGATGCGTTTTTTTGCCTCCAGGTATTCCGGCATATCTTTATAACGGTCAAGATGGTCGGGCCTGAAATTCAAGATAACCGAAACCCTGGGCCTGAATTTATCAATCCTCTCTAACTGAAAAGAGCTCACCTCCAAAGAAACAAAATCATCTCCGGACAGATTCATTACTTCCTGAGAAAATGGCCTGCCGATATTTCCCAGGGCAAACGCCCTGGAGCCCTTTGCCCGCAGGACTTCCGCCGTAAGCGCGGTTACCGTGGTCTTGCCATTGGTTCCCGTAATGGCAATTACTTTAGCCGGACAGACTGACCAGGCCAACTCTATCTCGCTGATTACCGGAATCTTCAACTGCCCCGCCCAGGCAAGCGCCTGAGATTTGTTATTTACTCCCGGGCTTATCACTACTAAGTCTTTATTACGGATAAAATCCAGGGTATGCCCCCCAAACTCAACGCTTATACCCCGCCCTCTTAAATCTCGCGCCTGGGCCGCAAGCGCCGGGCTGCTGCCTTTATCCGTGGCAAAAACTTCCGCCCCCAGGCCTTTTAATAAATTTGCCGCGGCTATCCCGCTCCTGGCAAGGCCCACCACCGCTACCTTCTTATTTTTATAATCCGCGCCCGGCATCTCTATCTTTTATCCGCCTGATGTTTTTCTTATCGCAGCTTCAGTGTCGCGAGGGTCAATACCGATAAAATTATCCCCACTATCCAGAAGCGCACAATCACCTTACTCTCCGGCCAGCCTAAAACCTGAAAATGATGGTGCAGAGGAGCCAAATGAAATATCCTCTTTCCTTTTCTTAAGCGGAAAGAACCCACCTGCAATATCACCGAAACCGCCTCTAAAACAAATATGCCTCCCACAACCCCCAGGAGTATCTCTTTTTTAATAAGCACGGCGATTGTCCCTAAACCAGCGCCTAAAGCCAAAGAGCCGACATCACCCATAAACACGCTTGCCGGGAAACAATTAAACCACAAGAAACCTAAACCCGCGCCTAAGATGCTGGCGCAGAAAATAGTCAGTTCTCCGGCTCCGGGAATAAAGGGAATAAACAGGTAGTCGCTAAAAACCATATGGCCGGTCACATAACTTAAAAAAGTATAGGTCAATGCCACCATGATGGTACAGCCGATAGCCAGGCCGTCAAGGCCGTCTGTAAGGTTTACCGCGTTAGAAGAACCCACTACAACCATAGCGGCAAAAAAGATATAGAATATCCCTAAGTCTAAAATTACATTTTTAAAGAAAGGCAGGTCTAATTTTGTCCCTAAATTACGGTCAATAAACACAAAGCATCCTATAATAACGGCTATCAGTGTCTGAGGAATAATCTTACCCAAAAAACCCAGGCCCTTAGAGCGATTTTTGGAGAGCTTGATATAATCGTCAATAAACCCCACACAGCCAAACCCGGCGGTCACAAAAACGGTAAGTAAGATGTACGCGTTGCTTAAGTCCGCCCACATTAAGACCGAAAAGATAATGCTTAACAGGATGAGGACCCCTCCCATGGTGGGAGTGCCCTCCTTGGACCTGTGGAGCTTATGCAGTTGGAGCGATTCTTCGGGAGGCCTGATTTTCTGGCCCACCTTAAGATGGGTGAGCTT
>SCPY01000161.1 GCA_004299495.1 bacterium
AATTTCCGGATGCTTTGATACGGGGAGAGTGGACCTGATAAGTTTTTCTATATCCCGGACATCGCGGCTCTGGTCGGGAGTAGCGAAGGAAATCGCGTGCCCCTTGCACCCTGCCCTGGCGGTGCGGCCGATACGGTGCACATAATTCTGGGCGTCCTCGGGAAGGTCGTAATTAATAACCAGATCAAGGCCGCTCACATCAATGCCGCGGGCGGCGATATCCGTGGCAACAAGCACCCTGTACCTGCCGGATTTAAAGCCATCCAGCGCTTCGCGGCGCTGAGACAGCGAGCGGTTAGAGTGTATTTCTGCCGCGTTATACCCCATATCCCGTATTGACATCATAATCTTGTGGGCGTTATGCTTGGTGCGCGAAAACAAAAGGACCGAGCCGTGATGCTGCGCCAGCAATTTGCCGAGGAGGCGCCGCTTCGCTTCTTTATTGACGATAAACAACTCCTGGGTTACAAGCTCGGCGGTGGTCCCGGAGGGCGCGATTTCCACAGAAACCGGAAGCTTCATATAGGAAGCGGCTATCTGCATTATCTCTTTGGGGATGGTCGCGGAAAAAAGCAGGGTTTGCTTGTCCTTAGGCACACAACGCAGGATTTTCGTAATTTGCGGGGCAAACCCCATATCCAGCATGCGGTCCGCCTCATCAAGCACAAGCATCGAGACCTCTTCCGGAATAAAATTCCACTGGCTGATATGGTCCAGGAGCCGGCCGGGAGTGGCAATCACTATGCGCGGGTTCTTGCGCAGGGCTTGCGTCTGCGGTTCCATAGGAGCCCCGCCGATAAGGCAGGCGGTCCTCATCCCGAATGGATAAACTAACGACTGGAAGGCTTCATCAATCTGGATAGCCAATTCGCGCGTAGGCGCAAGGACTAACCCAGAGCCCTCTTTTTGCGCGAGGCGCTGAACCATTGGAATAGCGAAGGCGTGGGTTTTTCCTGTCCCGGTCTGCGCGATGCCGATAACATCCTTGCCCTCAATCGCAAGCGGGATTGCCTTGAACTGAATCGGCGTGGGAGACTTAAACTTGATGCGCTCCAGGATATCCAGGATCTTCGGCGCGATGCCCAATCCGTAGAAACTCGCAGCTGCCTGATTTGGCGCCGCGGAGGTAATCCCTTTATTTGTACTTTCGTGCCTCATATTGTTTTATACGTTTTAACCGGAAAAGCTGTCAATCTCTTAGTTTTGCCTATGTGCGTTATTATACCATAAAATTTAACTCTGTCAAACTATGGATTATGCCTGGCGCGCCCCGGCTTATTTTAATTTTTGGGAAATTTCATAAAGGATGCCGCTTGCTATTTTGGGTTTAGGCAGGATATATTTCCTTGCCGTAACGGTAACGCGCACGGACTTTTCATTTATTTGGGCGATCTTTACCGTAACATTAACATTATCCGCCTCGCCTTTTATGATGCCGGTTCCCCTATCCTCAAGCTGGACTTTAACATTTTTATTCATTATCTCTAAACTGCTTTCATACACCTGGCCATAGCTCTTCCCAAACGACGCCTCCGCGCTGTCTTTGCCGGCCAATACCAATGCCGCGCCCACCGGAGAAAACACAGATACACCTGCCAGGCCTGAGAGCGCGTAAATCTTGGCGCCCTTTATGGCCGTGGGTTTTAATGCCTCAAGCAAAACCAGGGAGGCTAATTGTTCGGCGCTAGAGATATTCTTAAAGGCCTTATTCTTAATATTGGCCTCAAATATTTCTATAGACGGCTTTTCACCCTTAGTGAAATCCTTATATACAACCCTGCCGATGCTTAAGGATAAATAATCTATCCTCAAGGCCATTTGCTCCGCGGGCTTTTCCTCTTTTTTGGCTACTTTAAGCTCATCAACATTTAATTTACCGTCTTTATTTTTTACTACCGTCATTTCGCTTAGGTCAAATTCCACGCGGTTAAAGTATAGCTGTTTCTTCAGCAAAGCGCCAAAATCATACTCCACGCTCACCTTGGGAATATCAACCATCGGCTCTTCGGGAAAGCCTTTGGGGTTATACAGCCTGAAACCTTTTACGCGGATTACCGGCCTGGCAATGCCAAAAGAAAAAGCATCAATGCCTACCCTTACGCCCATAATTTTTGAGGCCGCCAGAGCCAGGGAAGATTTTATCAGGTAGTCTTTGGAAATACCCAGGATCGCCAGCGCGAGCGCTATGATGATGATAATTACGGGTATTTTCTTTGGCATTATTTTATTTTCCATTCGTAAGTACCGCTAGAGGCGCTTAAAACCTCTATCGGGGCCCCTGCCGGCGCGTCATCTTGTAAACGCTGGGCATATATTTTCTGAATCTCCGCGAGCGCGGTATTGTTTTTCCTGGCAAGATGAGAATAGATTATCAAGCGGTCGTCATTTTCCGCCTTAACCAGCTCATTGAGCGCCTGGCTTGCCTCAGATTGATTCCTGATTTCTACCAAGCCGGACCTGTTCTCTCCGGCTATACCCTTAAACTCCCATCCGTTTAATTCACTACGCCTGTCTTTACGCCTTAATGCCGCCTGCTCCACTTCCGGGCTTAGGCCCTCCTGGGCATAGGCAATCTGAACGAGATGAAATCGGCTCTGGTTGTTTTTTGGCTTGCTTTCCTGCTTAGAGCCGGAAACAATGTTTTCTATTTCATCAATATCTTTCTGCACATGCTGATAGATATCAAGGCGCATAGAGATATCAATCTTTATCGGCTCTTTAGAGCCCTCAACCTTTACCCGGGCGCATCCCAAGGCAAGAATTATTCCCGCCACGATTAAGGTTAATAAACGCATTTTAGCTCCTTTCTTCCGGCTTCAATCCGCTGCCGCCCGGCATCAGGCCGCGCAGGCTAAAGTCATGCGCCACAATGTCTAACTTACGCCTGCCTGCTTCACCGTCCAGGGTTATATCAAAAATGAGATTTCCTTTATCCAGGGATAACTTCAATATACCAGTATTGTAGCGGTAATTCCTGAAACTTTCAACCAACATTTCAAAAGATTGGCCTGAAGCGCGCGAGATATTTTCTAAGAAACTTCTATCGGTAATGACCAATGTGCCCCCGGGTTGAGCCGCCAAAAGGCTGCCGTTAAGTATTTCTAAACCATCGCCCTTTCCTTCTATCCGGACTGCTCCGGACAGATTTCCGCTCATTCTGAATTTTTCGCCTAATTCAAAATCTTTAATAAAGTCGTCCGGATTGATGCCGGAAAGGCTCAATTCCGAGGAATATGCCAAGCTCCCATTTAACCCCAGCTCCGCGCTCCCGCTTATCTTTCCGCCAAATATATCACAAGAAGATAAATCCAGATCCGCGCGCCCGGGGCGGAAAGCAACCCTGCCCCGGCATCCCCTAAGGCGCAGCTTCCCGAAATCGCAGTCAAGGCCCTGGAAGAAAAGAAAAACATTTCCCTTCAATAAGGAAACCGGCCGGTAACGAATGTCGGCCTGCTTAAGCTTTATGCCAAAGCGCCCGCCATCCCTGATTTCCACATCCGAGAAGGCAATCAAACTCAACGGCCTTATCCCGCAGGCACCGATAGAAACCGCGCTCGCGGGGAATATATTTTTTAAATACTGCTTTACGAAGTGTACGGCTAAAGGCCGCGCGCAAAATGCGATAATCGCAATAAGACTGAAACACAAAAATAGCCAATGCTTAAACCCGGATGGTGGATTCTTCATATCGCGGCAATCGCGTTAATTTTCTGGCTTGGCCATAGCCTGCGGTTTTAGCCCCTCGCCCTTTTATACAATCCGATTAATTCCGCCTTATCCAGGATATGCCCCAGCATTGCCTTCTCCAATTCCTGCTTGCTTAAGCCTTCTTTCGCCTCCAGCTTTTTATCCAGGGCGTAGAGCTTGAAGAAATAGCGGTGGGTGCCTGAGGGCGGACAGGGCCCCCCGTAATCCTTCCGGCCGAAATTATTGCTTCCCTGCTTTCCCGGAATGCTATTCTCCGAAATAGCAGGAATAACCGGGATATCATACACTACCCAATGCACCCAGGTGCCCATCGGCGCGTCCGGGTCATCCACAATCAATGCCAGGCTCCGCGCCTGAACCGGCACATCCTGAATCTCAAGCGCCGGGCAGACATCCTCCCCGTCGCAGGTGAACTTATTCGGCATCAGCTGGTTATGCCCGAATGACGGGCTGGTCAATTTCATTCTCGCGCCTCCTCCCTCTCCTTCCGCAAAAACACCGCCGCAGCAGAAGATAATATACGCCCCTAAGACAATCGCTTTTTCCATCAACTTAGATTATAGCCATTAAGCGCTACGCCAAAACACATTAATAGGTCCTGCGCAGTATTACCTCGCAGAAGCCAAGCAGCCTTCCTTTATCTAAATTCTTTATCTTTTCCAGGTCTTTTTTGGCTTCTTTGATCAGGCGCGTAACAATTCCTTTAGATTTTTTAATACCGGCTATGGAAACATAGGTAATTTTTCCCCACCTTTGGTCGCTGAACCTTTTGCCGCGCAAGGCCCGCTTGTCTCCGGTAACATTCAAAATGTCATCCTGTATCTGAAAGGCCAGCCCCAGGCGCTGCCCGAAAGAGCTTAAACAGTTTAACCGGCTATCGGATACGCCTCTTAATATACCGGCTATTCTCAGGCAGCAGGTAATCAGCGCGGCGGTCTTATTTAAATAGATTTTATCTAATTCCGAAAGGGTGCGCGGTTTGAGCCGGCTCAAAGACAAATCCTTTTCCTGCCCCTCTAACAGGCGGTTAACCGCGCGGGTTAACTCAAGTGCCGTTTTTACCCTTAACTTTTCCTCTATCCCGCCATTCTCAAGCGTTATCCTATATGCCTCATTTAATAAGGCGTCCGATGCCAAGAGCGCGATATCTTCCTTAAAGGCCTTATGCGCGGTAAGCCGGCCGCGGCGATAGTCATCATTATCCATCGCGGGCAAATCATCCTGGATAAGGCTGAAACTATGGATAAATTCTATGGCGCAGGCGATCCTTAAGACAGCCCTGCTTATCAAGCCGCCCAGGCTTTCATAAGCCGCGATAAAAAGCATAGGCCGCAAACGTTTACCCGCGCCTAACACGCTATAGCGCATTACCCGGGAGATACCGCTCGTATCATTAGGAAGGGCGGCCTTTAAAGACGCCTCAATTTTTCTTCGGTATGACTCAAACCGCCTTTCCATCTCAGACGATTCCCCATACTGTCCGCTTATACTCGTCAAGCATCCTGTAGGTATTGAAATGCGCCCCTGCCGCGACACATCCGATCATCATATCTATCCAGGCAGAAGAAAGGTCTGCCTTGCCTTTTTTGTTGGTCTTATAGTAGAGCTCTGCCATCTCCTCTAAAGCGGCATACAATTTATGAGAATCATCTCCGATATGCAAATCATGTTCGTTGCCCAGCATTCCGTCTTGGCTCTGATAACCGAAGATTTTTCCTATGTTCATTTCCTTTGCCTCCGCCACCCAGCCGTCGCAGGTGGTCAGCTGGAGCACCCCGTTTAAGATGGCCTTCATCCCGCTTGTTCCCGATGCCTCAAACGGAGGAAGCGGATTATTCAGCCAGACATCCACCCGGCTGACCAATATCTTTGCCAGGACAATCTCGTAATTTTCCGGCATAATAATCTTAAGGTGCCCGTACTCCTTAGTCAGCCGGTCCACCCTATCCAGCATTTCATTGATAAAAGTAAAACCAAGGCTATCCTGGGGATGCGCCTTACCGGCAAAAATTATCTGCAAGGGGCCGATTTTCTTGGACATCTCAACCAGCCTCTCTATGTCCTGGAAGATAAGGCTAGGCCGCTTGTAGGCGGCGACTCTTCTCGCCCAGCAAATGGTAAACACATCTCTTTCCAATCCCCACTTAGCCAAAAAATTGCAGAGGTCGGTTTTATTATCCTGATGCGCCTGCCAGATGGCGGCGCGGAATTCCTGATTTTCCCTTAAGTCCCGCGCTCTTGCCAGTATAAACGGATTGGCTTTTATGTCTCCGAAACCTGATAAATATTTTTCATATATCTTCATAAATCTGTCGGAAATCCAGGTATGCGCGTGCACGCCGTTAGTGACGCAGCGGATCCTGTCTTTATATTTGGGGAACTGCATATGCATCACTTCCTGGTGCCTTTTTGACACCGCGTTAATTACAGAAGAGGCGTTCATTGAT
>SCPY01000162.1 GCA_004299495.1 bacterium
AGTTGATGGCAGGAGACGGTTTATACCGCCGGCTCTGCCAGATGCAGGATTTTCATTGAAATAATATATTTTTATGGTATAATTTTGTTTTTAGCGAAAAAATAACAAAATACCTTAGGCAAAGAGAAACCGCACAATTTAAGGAGGGAGCAGACATTGGCAGAAGAATTAATTAAACAATTACTTGAGGCAGGGGTGCATTTTGGGCATCAGGCAAGGCGTTGGAATCCCAAGATGGCGCCGTTTATTTTCGGAGAACGCAGCTCTATCTATATCATAGACCTGGAAAAAACCGCGGAATATCTCAAGCGGGCGCGTGATTTCCTGCGGGAATTGGCCCGCAAAGGGGAAACCGTCCTTTTTGTAGGCACCAAGAAGCAGGCCCAGGATATCATCGTTGAACAGGCAAAGGCCTGCGGCATGTACTATGTTTCCCGCCGCTGGCTGGGAGGGCTTTTGACCAATTTTGCCACGATTAAAAAATCCATTGCCCGGCTTAAGGCGATAGAGAAAATGCGGGAAAGCGGCGAAGACAAAAGCTTTACCAAGAAAGAAGTAAGCCTTTTTATGAAGGAAAAGGACAAGCTGGAGAAAAACTTAGGCGGGATTAAGGATATGGAGCGGCTTCCCGGAGCATTGTTTGTGGTGGATTCTAAAAAGGAAGAGCTGGCGGTGCACGAGGCAAGGAAGCTGGGGATACCTGTGGTAGCGCTCATTGATACCAATTCTAACCCGGAGATGGTGGATTACCCTATTCCCGGAAATGACGACGCCCTGAAATCAATCCGCCTGATTGTGAGCCTTGTCGCCGAATCCGTAGCTGAGGGGCGCAAAGGTTTCCTGGAGTATCTGGCGCAGGTAAACATCAAGCCGCAGGAAGACGCCTCTGCCGCCATAGGCACGCAGGGCCCCGCGGCGAATGAGGGAGAAGCTGCCGAGCCTATTAAGGACGAGATCGCGGCCATCGCGCAGGAAGCGGATGTTGACAAAGACGGGGAAGGCTCAAGAGGCCCGACAAAGGTTAAGCCGATTGACGCGTCTCAAGCGGCAAGATTACGAAGGAGCAATAAGAAATGATAAAGGTTTCATTGGAACACTTAAAACAATTGCGCCAGGCGACTTCTTTGGGCGTGGCTGACTGCCGCAGCGCCCTGGAGCAGGCAAAAGGAGATACTTCGCTCGCGCTTGAGATTCTAAAGAAAAAGGGCCTGGAGATTGCCGCGAAAAAATCGGAACGCCAGGCCAAGGCCGGAAGGATTGCCTCATATGTGCATTTTGACCATAAAATCGGGGTCATGGCAGAAATAAATTCAGAGACGGATTTTGTGGCGCGTAATGAGGATTTCGTTAAATTCTGCTCGGATGTTTCCCTGCATATCGCGGCAATGAATCCGAAATATATTAAGAAAGAAGACTTGACCGAGGATATCCTTAAGGAGCAGGCTTCATCCGGACTGGATGACTTTTATAAAAATAACTGCCTGCTGGAGCAGCCG
>SCPY01000163.1 GCA_004299495.1 bacterium
CTTTATTCCGTATTCTCCGTTTACATACGCGCAGGCGCCGATTATCCGCTTTTCATCTTTGACAATCGCCCTGACAAGGCACGCGGCCGCGGCCGCAGGCCCAAAGTAGGCGCTGCCCGAACCCAGATGCGCCACGATTGAAGCCCCGCGCTCTACGGTTGACTTGACTAAATGGCCTAAGATTTTCTTATCCACCAGCCTTTCCAGGCGCGCGCCGCTTACCTTGGTCATATGGGGCGCCGGCACCATAGTCTGTCCGTGGCTGCCTATCACCACCGCCTCTATGTGGGAGACCGGAGCCTGCAATTCATTATGAATGAGATTGGCAAAACGCGCTCCATCCAGGCTTACGCCCATCCCGAAGACCCGGTTTTTATCAAACCCGGTGGCCTCTGCCGCCAGATAGGTCATCAAATCCACGGGATTAGTTATTACAATCACAATGGGATTTACGGCATATTGCTTTATCCGCGAAGAAACGCCTTTAACAATCTCGGAATTTTTTTTCAAGAGGTCATCGCGGCTCATTCCCGGTTTACGGGCAAGCCCCGCGGTTACGACAATGATACCGGCATCTTTTAACAGCGAAAAGTCGCTTCCCGCCTCTATCTTGCAATCGCGCTTGAGCACGCTCGCGGCATCCTCCAGGTCAAGAGCCTTTCCCTTTGCCAGGCCATCCGCGACATCCAGCAGCGCAAGGTGAGGAGCGCCCTCCCCAATCAAAGAAAGGGCAACCTGGCCTCCGACATTACCGGCTCCTATTATCGCAATCTTCTGCATATCTCATCCGCCATGCTTTGGGTGCTCACGCAGTTGGGGTCATCACGGCGCTCTTTTAAATCATAGGTCACAAACTTACCCTCAGCGATAACATCATAGACAGCCTTTTCTAACCTGTCCGCGGCCCTGTCCTCACCAAGATAACGCAGCATCAACACGCCCGAGAGAATCGTCGCCGTAGGGTTAACCTTGTTCAGGCCGGCGTATTTCGGAGCGGACCCGTGCACCGGCTCAAACAAAGCGATTGATTTGCCGATATTCGCTCCCGCGGCCAAACCCAGCCCTCCGATCAGGCCGGCGCAAAGGTCAGAGATGATATCCCCGTAAAGATTAGGAAGGGCCAAAACGTCAAAACTTTGCGGGTTCTTGACTAATTGCATTGCCAGGTTATCCACCAGGCAGTCGTTAAACTCTATCCTGCCTGTATATTTTTTCGCCACTTTACGGGCAACCTCAAGGAATAGGCCGTCTGTGTATTTCATAATATTCGCCTTATGCACCGCGGTAACCTTTTTGCGTTTATTCTTGAGCGCGTATTCAAAGGCAAATTCCGTTATCCTTCTTGTTGCCGCGGCTGAAATCGGCTTTATGGATAGAGCGCTTGAGGCATTTATCTTTTTTGGCTGTAATTTCTTAATCAGCTCAAGCAGGCGAAGAGTATCTTTTTTGCCGGACTGGAATTCAATGCCAGCGTAGAGATCCTCGGTATTCTCGCGGATAATCGCCAGGTCAATATTTTGATAAGGAGATTTTATTCCCGGGATGGATTTCGCCGGCCTGACGCAGGCAAAGAGGTTTAATTCCTGGCGCAAGGCCACATTTACCGAGCGAAAACCCCCTCCGATAGGCGTAATAATCGGCCCCTTAAGAGCAACCTTATTTTTGCGGATTGATTTTAAGACACTTGCGGGAAGGGGCGTTCCGTATTTTTCTATGGCGGAAGTCCCGGCAATAACCTCCTCCCAGGCAAAGCTGACGCCAGTTGCCTCAAGGCATTTCCTGGCGGCAAGGGCCACTTCCGGGCCGATACCGTCTCCTGGGATAAGGGTGATTTTGTAAGCCATTACAGCTGGAGTTTTCCCTGGTGCTTCTTGAGATGATTGACAATGCCTCCGTCGACAAGCAGTGTCTGCATAATCCTGGATAAAGGCTGGACGGGCAAGCTTATGCCCTGGCTTATATCATCCAATCGCGCCTCATCCAGGTCAATCAACAAATCATCATACTCTTTGATTTTTGAGGTATCCGCCTGAATCAAAGGCAGGCCGATGTTAAAACCATTGCGGTAGAAAATCCTGGCGAATGATTTTGCCACTACCGCGTTAATGCCCGATTCCTTGATGACTAAAGGGGCCTGTTCGCGCGATGAGCCCATCCCGAAATTTTCGCCCGCCACGATAATGGAGTCCCCCGGCCTTATTTTACTGGGAAATTCCGGGTCGATATCCTCCATAATATGCTTGGCCAATTCCTTCATATCCGTAATGGAAAACTTATACCTGCCAGAAATGATGAAATCGGTGTTAATATTATCCGGTAATAAGATGGCGCGCCCTTTAATTCGCATCGTAGTTTATAAACTCCTGAACTCTTCAGGGCTCTTTGCTTTGGAAAGAGCGCTCTCCAGGCTAATCAGGCTGCTTTGATATAGCTCTTTTAGAGATTTATCCATTGTCTTCATCCCATACTGGCCGCCGGTCTGCATAAGGGTGGGGATTTGCTCAATCTCCTGCTCCCTGATGAGATTGCGGATACCCGGGGTAGCTACCATAATTTCTGACGCCATCACCCTGCCCTTGCCGCTTATGTGCGGAAGAAGCAGCTGCGAGACTACGCCCTGAAGACAGTCGGCAAGCTGAAGCTTAATCTGCGTCTGCTGGGTGGGCGGAAAGACATCAATAATCCTCTGAATCGTCTGGGGGGCGTTAGGGGTATGCAAAGTTGCCAGGACCAAATGGCCTGTCTCAGCCGCGGTTATGGTTGTGGAAATGGTTTCCAGGTCGCGCATTTCACCCACCATGATTACGTTCGGGTCCTCCCTCAGGACATGGCGCAAGGCATTGGCAAAACTCTTGGTATCCGAGAAAACCTCTCTTTGCTTGATAACGCTTTTTTTGTTGGTATGGATAAACTCTATCGGGTCCTCAATGCAGATTACTATGGATTCGCGCTCACGATTAATCAAATCAAGCATCGCGGCCAGGGTGGTGGTCTTGCCCGAACCGGTTGGGCCGGTAACCAGGACCAAACCGTTTGGTTTGCGCGCCAGGTTCTCCAGAATGGAGGGAAGCCCCAGCAGCTCAAAAGAAGGTATTTCTAAAGGCACGCGCCTGAGCGCCGCTTCAACACAGCCCTTTTGCATATGCACATTTACCCTGAAGCGGTCTAAGTCCGGAAGCGCGAGCGAAAAATCAAGCTCCAGCTCGCGCTCAAACTCTGATTTCTGAATGTCGGTAAGCACGCTGTAGATGAGACGCTTAAGCGCGTCGCGCCTGAACGCAGGATGCTCAGTCCTGCGCAGGCTTCCGTCAATGCGTATAATCGGAGGTTCGTTCTCAGTCAGGTGCAGGTCTGAGGCGCCCTTTTCTATGGTCAAACTCAATAACTCCCTTATTTCCATACTATCCTCCCCTATAGGTACTTCCTCGGGTCGGCAATTTTTCCTTCAATCGCGGATGCCGAGACCGTGGCCGGAGATGCCAGATATATAAACGCCTTGGGGTTGCCCATCCTGCCTTTGAAATTACGATTAGCGGTAGATATCACCGTCTCGCCGTCAGCGGGAACTCCCTGGTGCGTCCCCACGCAAGGGCCGCATCCGGGATTAAGCACCACCGCTCCCGCTTCAATAAAGGTTTCAATAAAGCCTTTTGAGAGCGCCCGGGAATAAATCTCCGCGGAAGCCGGAGTAATAAGCGCCCTCACGCCTTGTTTAACTTTCCTGCCCCGAAAAATCCTTGCCGCTATCTCCAAATCTTCCAGCCGGCCGTTAGTGCAGGTGCCGATAAAGGCCTCCTGTATGCTTAAGCCCTTTAATTGGCTGACCGCGGCATAATTGTCTACGGTGTGCGGCTTGGCTACGGAAGGCTCTATTTTAGAGACATCATATTCTTTAACATTGGCGTAGCAGCTGTCGCTGTCAGCGGAGTAAACCTTATATCTCTTGCGCGTTATTTTACTTAGATAATCGACCGTCTTTTTATCTACCGGCATAAAGCCGCACTTCGCCCCTAATTCCACGGCCATATTACAGATGGTAAAACGACCGTCCATACTTAAGGCGCTCACCGCGGGGCCGTAGAATTCAATCGCCTGATAGGTCGCGCCGTTGGCGGTAAGGTCTCCGGCGATATACAAAATTATATCCTTGGCAAAGACGCCCCGGGAAAGCTTCCCTTTAAGGATTATTTTAACAGTTTCGGGGACCTTAAACCAGTTTTTTCCCGTAGCAAGGGCTACGGCTAAATCTGTAGAGCCTACGCCGGTAGATAGCGCGCCCAGAGCGCCGTAAGTGCAGGTATGCGAATCCGCTCCCAGGATTAAGCTCCCGGGGAGAATATGGCCCTTCTCCGGGATTATCTGATGGCAAATGCCGCAGCCTATATCGTAGAGATAGGCATCCTGGGAAGACGCGAAATCGCGCATTTTCTTTTGCACTCCGGATGCCCCCAGGGTAGGCGATGGTGCGTTATGGTCAATAACCATGCAGAATTTACGCTTATCAAAGATCTTATCTATCCCCAGCTCTTTAATCCGGTCAATAATAATGCTGCTTGTGCCGTCCTGGCCAAAGCAAAAATCAACGCGGCATACCGCGAAGTCTCCGGCTTTTAAATCGCTTTCGGAATGATTGCTTAGGATCTTTTCGGCAGTTGTCTTACCCATTTTTTAAGCCTGTCTATTCCCTTCTTGATAGTTTCCGGGCGCATCGTAAAACTTAGGCGGATATAATCATCGCGGCCAAATCCGTCTCCGGGAATTACCGCCACCTTCTCCTCATTTAAAAGGCGCATGGAAAAATCCCGCGAGGCCAGGCCCGTTTGCGAGATATCGCAAAACAAATAAAAAGCCCCCAGCGGCTTCACATAGCTTAAGGAAGGGATTTCATTCATTAACGAAAGCAGATAATCCCTGCGCCCTGAGAATTCATCGCGCATCTTAATAGTCCATTCCCCTGAAGCGCGCAGGGCCTCAAATGCCGCCTTCTGTGAGATTGAGCAGGGATTGGAAGTGGAGTGGTCCTGAAGATTCTTTATGGCGTCTGCTATCTCTAGAGATGGGACGGCGCAATAACCAATGCGCCAGCCGGTCATCGCGTGGCTCTTGGATACCCCGTTAACGGTAAAGGTAAGATCGTGGATTTCGTTGTTTAGGCTTGCGATTGAAATATGGGAAGCGCCATCATATATCAACTTCTCGTAAATTTCATCCGAAATTACATAGATTTTGTTATCGCGGCAGATTTCCGCGATTTCCTCAAGCTCATTCCTGGAGTATACGCTT
This sequence comes from bacterium, assembly GCA_004299495.1. Classification (GTDB taxonomy): domain Bacteria; phylum Omnitrophota; class Gorgyraeia; order Gygaellales; family UBA12090; genus SCPY01. The sequence goes on from SCPY01000163.1 coordinate 5,284, forward strand.
CCGGTAGGGTTTGCCGGAGAGTTAAGAATAAGGAGCTTGGTCCTGGGGGATAACGACTGTTTGAGCGCCCTCGCGCTAAGCTTAAGGTTATTGCCTGCCTCAGTCGCGACAAACCTGCATTCACCGCCTGCCACCCTTACCATTTCAGGATAGCTCACCCAGTAAGGGACAGGGATGATCACCTCATCTCCCTCCTCTATCATTGCCAGAATGATATTAAACAGGCAGTGCTTTGCCCCCGAAGAAACAATTATCTGCTCCGGGCGGTACTCCAGATTATTGTCTGTCTTAAATTTTTTCCGGATGGCTTCTTTTAATTCGGAGGTTCCGGTGGAGGGAGTATATTTGGTAAATCCACTCTCAATTGCCTGAATGGCTGCCTGCTTAATATAGTCAGGGGTGTCAAAATCCGGCTCTCCCGCCCCAAAGCTGACTACGTCAACGCCTTCAGAGAGCAGCTTATTGGCGAGGGCGGTGATGGCAAGTGTTGAAGAGGATTTTAATTCTTTTACTCTTCCGGCAAGAGGCATTATAACAGGATAGAACCTGGTGAAATGTTAGAGAGAATCTCTTTCTTTCTTAAAGAATCCGCGTAAGCCACCCAGGAACTTCCTGGTCGGCTTCTTCTCCTCAACCACTTTCGGCTTTTCTTCTTTGGGCATATGCGGTTGTTCCTGCGGCTTTAGCGGGTGCTTCGGAGCCTGGGCTTCAAGCGGCGCGTGCTTTTCTTTCTTTGCCTTGCCTTCTTCTTTAATTCTTTCGGTAAATTCCATTATCGCCATCTGCGCGGCGTCTCCGCGCCTCAAGGAAAGCTTTAGAATCCTCACATATCCGCTTGGCCTTGACTTGAATACTCCGGCTATTTCCCCAAAAAGCCGTTTTACCAGAGTATGGTCTGAAATAACCTTATAGGCCTGCCTCCGGGACGCCAGGGTATTGCTCTTAGCCAAAGTAACCAAATGCTCAATCTCCGCGGCAGCTGCCTTGGCCTTGGCGTGGGTGGTGCGGATAGAATGATTTACTATCATCGCGCGAGCGAGCGACCTTATAGTAGCCTTGCGGTGGCTGCTGAACCTGTCTAAACGATTAGTTTTTATTTTATGTCTCATTTTATTTTTGTTTTAGCCTCTTAGAGTCAATTTTCATTCCCAGGCTAAGCCCCAAACCCACAAGCAGCTGTTTTACCTCGGTTAAAGACTTCTTTCCGAAATTGCGCAATCCCAGCATTTCGTCTTCGCTGTGTTTAACCAGATCAGCGATAATCTTGATGTTCTCCTCGCGAAAACAATTTGAGCTTCTCACCGATAACTCCAATTCCGATATAGGAAGGCGCAGCTTCTCATAAAGGGCTATCTCATCCGGGTGCATTTCCGGCTCTTCCTGGGCTTCTTCTTCGGGAAGTTTACCGAAATTCACAAATACGTCAAGGTGCCTTTGTAAGATATTTGAGGCATACAGCAGGGCGTCCTTAGGGCCGAGGCTTCCGTTTGTGGTTATCTCCAGAATCAAGCGGTCGTAATCGGTCCTTTGCCCCACGCGGGTATTCTCCGTGGAAAAGGCAACCCTGGTTACCGGGTTAAATATAGAGTCTATGGCGATAACCCCTATCGGCTGGTCCTCCTTCTTATTGAGGTCCGCGGGAACGTATCCTCTTCCGCGGGCCACCTCCATCTCCAGCTGAAATTTCACATCTTTGGTTAAAGTGGCGATGTGCAGGCCTTTATTGACCACCTCAACCGTCTCATCGGTCTGAATATCGGAGGCGGTAATCGGGCCTTTCTTGTCCTTCTTAAGCACTATGACCTTGGGGGCCTTGGAATGTAAACGAAGCACCAATTTCTTGATGTTGAGGATTATTTCGGTTACATCTTCCGCGACTCCGGGAATAGCCGAGAATTCATGCTGGCTTTGGGCGAATTTAATGCTGGTTACCGCCGCTCCTTCAATAGAAGACAGGAGAACCCTGCGTAAAGAATTCCCCAACGTAACGCCATAACCGCGCTCAAAGGGCTCGGCGATAAATTTTCCGTATGTGTCGGTCAGGCCTGATTCTTCGCATTCAAGCCTCTTGGGCATCTGGAAATCTCTCCATTTTATCCCCATCTATTCCTCCCCTTATAATAGCCTATGGCAGATTGCCTCGCCTTACGAGGCAAGGCAAATTGCTGTTTCAGATAACGACAATTTGCGACCAGCGATTTTGTTATGTGTTATTTGGAATACAACTCCACAATCAGCTGCTCTTGAATGGGCAGCGAAATATCCTCTCTTTCTGGCAAACGTTCCACTTTCGCGGTAAATTTCTCAAGGGAGGCCTCAAGCCACGCCGGCCTCGCGCGCTCTGCAGACAGCTTTATATTCTGCCGCAGGCCTTCCGCGCCTTTGGGCTTAGGCCGTAATTCTATTACGTCTTGCGGCCTTACCAGATACGAGGGAATGTTCACCTTGCG
>SCPY01000164.1 GCA_004299495.1 bacterium
GCCGGAGCAAAATTCGCCAATATGTCTATTTTTGACGACCTGGTTTTGCGGGAGGACAATCGCGTCGCCGGCGTAGTCATCAACTGGACTCCGGTTACGGCCTTGCCCAGAGAAATTACCTGTGTTGATCCTGTGGCCCTGGAGTCAAAGATAGTGATTGACTCTACCGGCCATGACGCCTGTGTGGTCAGGAAGCTTGAAGAGCGCGGCCTGATTAAGATGCCCGGTTTTGGGGCAATGTGGGTGGAGCGCTCCGAGGATTTAGTGGTGGAATATACCAAAGAGGTGCATCCGGGATTAATAGTCTCGGGTATGGCCACTACCACCACCTTTGGACTTCCGCGCATGGGCCCAACCTTTGGCTCAATGCTTTTATCCGGGAAAAAGGCGGCGGCCGAGGCACTAAAAATATTGTAATGTGGCAGCGGTAGTTGGCATATACGCTGAGCCTAAAGAAAAGATTGATTTCAGGAAAATAAGCGGCTTTGTTGAAGGCAATCTTGGATTTACGGTAAAGCTAAAAAGATTAAAGCATGGCATAGTTCAGTCAAAGGGGCTGCTTTATAATCCCATAGCCACCGGACGGCTCTTTGAAAAAGTAAGACTTAAGAAAAGCGATATAGATATTCTGATTACCGACAGGCTGATTGCCACTTACGAAGATTCCGACAGGAGATTGCATGTAAGGGCGGCGGTTTTTGGATACCCCTCGGTTATTTCTACCTCCGGCATTGTGGAGGCTCCGGCAAAGCCAAAGGAATATTACCTGCAGAAACAAAAATACAGCCTGCTTAAAGCCTGGGAGTTAAAAGAAGGGGAGGTCAAAAAGGTATTTCGCGATAGATTTATTGATTATCATGATAAAAGAATGCCTGAGGTTTTAAAAGGTTTTGTTTCGCAGGCAATTTTCTTTAACCTTACCGGAAGCCCTTTCTGCGAGAAAAAAAACTGCCGTCTTTTTAACGCCCATTGGCAGGAGGATTTAATAAAAGCGCAGATTCATTCGGGTAAATTCTGCAAAAACCATCAGCAAGAATTGAAAAGCATTAAAGAGGAGGTAGGCTGCCATGCGTGATAAGGTTGAGAAAGCGCTTGAAAAGGTAAAGGTAATGCTTGCCGCCGACGGCGGCTCGGCCGAGCTGGTAGAGGTAACCGCCGACGGCGTAGTCAAGGTAAGATTAACCGGGGCCTGCGGCGGATGCCCGATGAGCGCGATGACCCTTAAGAGGGGCATTGAGCGGATCATTAAACAGGAAGTGCCGGAAGTAAAAAGCGTGGAAGCAGTTTAGGATAACCCCATACCTTAGGATGAGGGCCGCATTACCTCCTAAGCTATGGGGTTTTTGTATTCGCCAGCAGCGTACCCGCGGAAAAAATTAAATGGCCGGTTTTAGCGTAAGTTTAGATAAGGAAAAAGCTCTTCAAGAGAAGATGTCCTGTTTACGCATACGCGAGCAGGACATTATAGAAAGATTTATCCGCGCTCAAGGGCCCGGCGGACAAAATGTGAATAAGGTCTCTACCTGCGTTTACCTTAAACATATCCCTACCGGCGTAGAGGTAAAATGCCAGAAAGAGCGCTCCCAGTCATTAAACCGCTACCTTGCCCGCAGGATTTTAGTAAGTAAGATTGAAACCCTTGTTTTGGGAGAGCTATCCGAAGAGCGGCAGCGTATTGAAAAACTGCGCCGCCAAAAGCGCCGCCGCTCAAGAAAGGCGAAGTTGAAAATACTGGAAGCCAAACGCCGGCATTCCCAGAAGAAGTCCTTGCGCGCACCAATGCTGGAGATGGGGTAAGAAAGTAGACAATATGTTTACTTAGATAGAAAAAAGAGTATAATATTTGATATAGGTCTTTCGCGATTTATAGCGAGAAAGGGGGTGTATAATCTTAGTATCAGATGTTAGTTGATTAAGTAAAAAGAAAGGAGAGGGGTAATAATGAGGAAATTATTTTATTGTTTATTAGCTTTGATAGCAGTATCTTTTATGGCAAATATCGTAGTGGCCCAGGAACATCCGGCGGCAACCCATGAGCATCCCGCGGCAACTCACGAACATTCCGCGGAACATCCTGCAGCCAAAGAGACGCTTTCGGCAGGCGCGATTGTCCAGGCAATAAAGGACCATATCAGCGCGGTAACCTCTGCCAATAGCGGATATTATCCGCTTACCGATACCGAGGGAGGGAAAGATTTAAAACTTACCTTGGTCAAGGTTCATGAAGATAAGGTCAGCTATATCAAGAAAGAAGGCGCCTATTTCGCCTGCGCGGATTTTACCGCTGAAGGCGGCGCCGCTTACGATGTGGACTTCTTGATGAAAAAGAATCCTGAAGGCAAGCTTGAGCTATATCAGGCTAAGATTCATATGAAGGACAGCGCCCCCAGGTTTACTTACCAGGACGATGAGATAACGCCGGTTGAATAGTTTCATTTAAAAATATGCGCGGCTATGGTTAACAAAAAAGGCCAGAATAGCTTAACGGTTATTCTGGCCTTTTTTATTTTTATAATTACTTACCAAGGGAAGGCAATGGCGCAAGGCGCGAAAGTTTATACGAATCGCCTTATTAACGAGAAAAGCCCGTATCTCTTGCAGCATGCCCATAATCCGGTAGATTGGCATCCTTGGGGCAGCGAAGCGTTTGAGAAGGCAAGGAAAGAAGATAAGCCGATTTTTCTTTCTATCGGTTATTCCACCTGCCACTGGTGCCATGTGATGGAAGAAGAATCCTTTTCTGACCCCGTCCTTGCCGAGATTATGAATCAATATTTTGTCTCTATCAAGGTAGACAGGGAAGAGCGCCCGGATTTAGACCGCGTCTATATGCAAGCAGTATTAGCGATGACAGGTTCAGGGGGTTGGCCTTTAAATGTATTTTTAACCCCGGGCCTGAAGCCTTTCTACGGCGGAACCTATTTTCCTCCCGTGGACAGATGGGGCAGGCCGGGATTTAAGACTGCCCTTAACTCAATCGCCCGGAACTGGAAAGACCGCAGGGAAGAATTGGTGAGTTCATCAGAGATATTAGTAGGGGCGCTCACTCAGCAGGCAGAAACCCAAGCCAAGGGAAATTTTTCTTTAGGCCCGGATACCTTAAAGAAGGCCTACGAGCATTTTTATTCTACTTTTGATTCCCGCTACGGGGGTTTTGGCGCCGCGCCTAAATTTCCCTCCGGGCATACCCTCTCTTTTTTGCTGGGATACTGGAAGCGTTCAGAGGAGCCAAAAGCCCTGGAGATGGCTGAGGTTACCTTAAGCAAAATGGCAGAAGGAGGGATGTATGACCAGCTGGGCGGCGGATTTCACCGTTATTCTACGGACCAGAGATGGCTTCTGCCCCATTTTGAGAAGATGCTTTATGACCAGGCGCTTCTGGCTAAAGCCTACTTAGAGGCGTATCAGGCAACAGGAAAACAGAAGTATGGTAATACCGCCAGGGAAATACTGGAATATGTGCTCTGTGATATGACTCATCCCGAAGGCGGGTTTTACTGCGCCGAAGACGCGGATTCGCTCTCCGCGGATAATCCCGGAGAGAAAAGAGAAGGCGCGTTCTATTTGTGGCGCAAAGATGAGATTACCAATATCCTGGGAAAAGAAAAGGCGGAGATCTTCAGCTACTCTTTCGGCATTGAGACAAGCGGAAACTCCCTTTCGGATCCTATGGGGGAATTCAAAGGAAAGAATATTCTTCATATCGCGCATAGCCCTCAAGAATCAGCCGCGCATTTTAAACAATCGCGGGACAAAATAGATAGGGTTATGCGTGAAGCAAAAGAAAAACTTCTTGCCGCCCGCGCTAAGAGGATGCGCCCGCATCGCGATGATAAAATTCTAACGGATTGGAACGGCTTGATGATTTCGGCTCTTTCCCTGGGCTCAAGGGTTTTAAATGACCCGCGCTATCGCCAGGCCGCGGAAAAGTCGGTACAGTTCATTCTTAAGCATCTTGTTACGAAAGAGGGAAAATTGTTGCACCGTTACCGGGAAGGCGAGGCGGCAATTAAGGGCATGCTTGATGACTACGCCTTTTTTATCGGCGGCCTTCTTGACCTTTATGAAGCGGATTTTAATCCGGAATATCTTAAAGAAGCAAAGCGCCTTATGGATATGATGACCCGGCTCTTCTGGGATGATAAAGACGCGGGATTCTATTTGGATGAAGGCGGCAATCCGGAGCTTTTCATCCGCCAGAAAGAGCTTTATGACGGGGCGATGCCATCGGGTAATTCCATTGCCGCTTTAGATTTGATTCGTTTAAGCAGGCTGGCTATGGATAAAGAGCTTGAAAATAAAACGGAGTCACTTTTCAGGGCATTCTCAGGAGGAGTTTTCCAGGCGCCCTACGCCTATCCGCAGGCGCTCATCGCCTTAAGTTTTGCCTTAGGCCCGTCAAAGGAAATAGTGATTGCGGGAGAAAAAGAATCCAAAGCCGCAAAACAGATGCTTGAGGTTATTAATCAACATTTTATTCCCAATAAAGTGGTGGCTTTTCTTCCCGCTGACGAATCTCAGGCAAAAGAAATAGGCCGGCTTATTCCCTTTCTTAAAGAGTACGCGCCGTTAAAGGGAAAGGCTACGGCGTATGTCTGTGAAAATTATGTCTGCAAGCTGCCTGTAACCGGCGAAAAACAGCTGCAAGAGCTTTTAGAAGCGCACTGATGATAATTTCCGTATTAATTATATTAGCCGCGGCATTCTTGGCCTATGCCAATGGCGCTAATGACAATTTCAAGGGAGTAGCCACACTTTTTGGCAGCGGCGCCACAGATTATAAAAAGGCGCTTGCCTGGGCAACGATAACCACTTTTCTGGGTTCTCTATCTGCAATCTTTATCTCTGCCAAACTCGTTACCGCCTTTAGCGGCAAAGGCTTTGTCCCGGAACAAATAGCGCAAAACCCCTATTTCTTGCTTTCTGTGGGGTTGGGCGCGGCTTTGACCGTATTTATTGCTACATTAAGCGGAATTCCAATATCTACTACACATAGTTTAATGGGAGCGCTCATTGGGGCAGGGATAATTGCCGCGGGCGCACGGATAAATTTCAGCGTCTTGGCAAATAAGTTTTTTGCGCCGCTTTTGATAAGCCCAGTATTTTCCGCCGTACTGACTTTTATTCTTTATCCCTGTTTTAAATTTTGCAGAGTGCGGTTAGGAATTGAGCGCCAGATGTGCCTTTGCGCCGGGGATAAGCCCCAAGCCGTGCGCATCAGCGCAGATGGCAGTGCAGTGCTGCAGGCTACGGGCATCTCTTTAACCATCGGACAGCTTAAGAACTGTCAAGCCTATTATCAAGGTAAGATTTTAGGTTTTGACTCTCAAGCCATTCTTGATAAATTACATTATCTCTCAAGCGCGGCAGTAAGTTTTTCCCGCGGGCTAAATGATACTCCTAAGATTGCCGCGCTTTTATTGGTTATAGGTGTTTTTTCTTTAAAAGAAGGAATTTTTCTTGTGGCGGCCGCTATTGCCATAGGGGGGATTTTAAATGCCAGGAAAGTAGCTCTTACTATGAGCCGAAGAATTACCCGGATGAACCATGGCCAGGGCTTTAGCGCCAACATTGTTACTGTCCTTTTAGTCGTCTTTGCGTCTGGCCTGGGATTGCCGGTTTCCACCACCCACGTTTCTTGCGGTTCGCTTTTTGGCATCGGACTGATGAACAAAGAAGCCAATGTTTCGGTAATCAGGCAGATTATTCTGGCCTGGGTTATAACTGCGCCGCTCGCGGGAATCTTATCCGGCTTGTGTTTCCTGGGCCTGCGTTACCTCGGATGATCTCTATTATTATGCCTGTGTATAACGAAGAGGCAGCGATAGGGGAGGCATTATCAGGGCTGCTGCGAAATAATAATATTGAGGTGATTGTGGCAGACGGCAATAGCAGCGACAGGACAGTAGAGCTTGCCAAGCGTTATCCGGTAAAAATTATTTTCAGCAAGAAAGGCAGGGCTCAGCAGATGAATGCCGGGGCAAAGGCGGCGGCAGGCCGATACCTTATTTTCCTGCACGCGGATTGTTTCCTTGAAAGCGGCGCCATAGAGGCGATTAAGGGCGCGTTTAATGACGGCTATGCCGGGGGATGCCTTTCCTGCAGAATAAACTCACCTAAAATCATGTATCGGCTTATAGAGGCTTCAGGCAATATCCGCGCCCGGATTTCAAAAATCTTCTACGGTGACCAGGCAATCTTTGCGCGCCGGGATATTTTTTTTAAGATAGGCGGATTTGACGATGTGGCCTTATTTGAGGATATTCTGTTCTCTCAAAAAATGAAAAAAGAAGGCAGGGCCGCGGTATTATCCAAGGCTGTTTACGCGTCAGCCCGGCGCTGGGAGAGAGGGGGTATTATCAAAACCACTTTTATCTATTGGCTATTGACTTTAGGGTTTTATTTACGCTTTCCATTGGTAAAGTTGAAAAGAATATATGATGAAGTAAGATAGTCTTAAAAAGAGGTGCCAGATGAAAAAACTACTACATATTATCGCAACGCCAAGAGGCGAAGAATCAAGGACGCTCCAGGTTACCGCGGCATTCCTGGAGAGATTTAAAAAGAAATACCCTGATTGTAAGATTGATGAGTTGAATTTGACTGCAGAGGCTCTGCAGCCGTTTACGGCGCGGATTGTTTCCGGAAAATATGTTTTGCTTGGCGGAAAAGAGCTTACCGAAAGCTTAAAAGATACCTGGAAGAATATTGAGTATCATATCAACCGGTTCCTTTCCGCGGACGGGTATCTGATTACCGCGCCGATGTGGAATTTCAGCATTCCCTACTCCTTGAAGCACTATATTGATATTATTGTCCAGCCGAAGTATCTCTTCCGCTATACCGATAAGGGGGTAGAGGGGTTGGCGAAGAATAGAAGGATGGCGGTAATCACCAGCCGCGGAGGCGACTATAGTCAGGAGAGCCCCTTTCACGCGTATGATTTCCAAGAGCCGTACCTGCGTTTCATCTTTGGTTTTGTGGGCATAACTGATATAACCTTTGTGAATAGCCAGCCGATGGATATGGGAGAGCAGACGCAAAAGGAGAAGATTGAGGCGGCAAAGGAATTAGCCAGAAAGGCAGCGGACGCATTTTAGGGGAGGCAGCAATGGAATATGACTTTGACGTTGCGGTAATCGGAGGCGGAGCAGGAGGGTTGTTTGCGGCAAGCGTTGCTAATGGCTTAGGCGCAAAGGCCTGCCTGATTGAGAAAAAACGCCTGGGCGGTGACTGCACCTGGTTTGGCTGTATGCCCTCTAAGGCATTGCTTAAGTCCGCGCAGGCTGCCAGCCTCCTTAAAAGACATTATGAATTTGGGTTAGGCCCTCGGGGCGGTTCTAACGTAGATGCTTCTAAGGTGATGTCTCATGTCAGGGATGTAATTGAGGAAATTGCCGCGCATCATCCGGTGGAGGTTTTTGAAAAGAGGGGAATCAGGGTAGTTTTCGGCAGCCCCATGTTTATTGACCGGAAATCTCTTGAGGTTAACAGCCGGAAAATAACCGCTAAAAAATTTATTATTTGCACCGGTTCGCGTCCGGTAGTGCCTCCGATAGAAGGCTTAAGAACCATAAATTATCTGACTAATGAAAATATATTTGATTTAGAGAAATTGCCTGAATCTTTGATTGTCTTAGGAGGCGGGCCTATCGGCGTAGAGTTATCTCAAGGATTAAGCAGGTTAGGGGTTAAAATTTCTATTGTAGAGATGGCGGAGAGAATTCTCTTCAGGGAAGATAAAGAAACAGCCCAGGTTTTAGAGAATAAGCTTAAGAATGAAGGTATTGAAATCTTGGCCGGAAAAAAGGCAATAAAGTTTTTTCAGAAAGAAGGCCTGGCCTTTTGTGTCTTAGAGGATAAGGATAAAATTCAGCGAGATCGGAAGAGCGT